>JAGAOA010000026.1 GCA_017623955.1 Opitutales bacterium | reverse complement strand
ATTTTACATTAAAAGATGAAGATGGCTCAATATCGGCTGTATTATTTAAAGGCTTTTCTAGAGGCGTTTCTTTCCCACTTAGAGAAGGAATGAAGATTTTAGCCTATGGCGAGATTGCAATATATGAGGCTCGAGGAAGTTATCAGATTATCATAAAAGCAGCAATGCCAGATGGCACTGGCGATTTAGCCAAACGCTTTGAACAACTAAAGCAAAAATTATCGGAAGAAGGGCTTTTTGATAAATCTAGAAAACGTAAAATCCCAATATTGCCTAGAAATATTGCGGTTGTGACATCTCCAACAGGGGCTGCAATCAGAGACTTTTGTAGAATTCTTACTAGACGTGGATGGAAAGGTAACATTTTTGTGCTTCCAGCAAGAGTTCAAGGCGAGGAATCCGCTCAAGAAATTGTAAGTCAGATTAAATATGCTCAAAAATCTGAGTTCAATTTTGATTTATTAGTTCTTATGCGTGGTGGTGGCAGTTTGGAAGACTTGTGGAGCTTCAACGAGGAAATTGTAGCACGTGCAGTTGCATCATCAAAAATACCTACTATATCGGCAGTGGGGCACGAAATAGACTTTACGTTGTCTGACTTTGCTTCAGATTTGCGAGCAGAAACTCCAAGTGCGGCTGCGGAATATATTTCAAGCAATTTTATAGATTTTGTAAATTCTCTATCAGGCAAATTTGAACTTATTCGCCGTGAAGTAATGCTAAAAATGCAAACAGTCCGATCTCTTGTATTGCGTGCTAAAGATGTCTTAAGATTAAACTCTCCAACGATGAAAATAGCAAATTTTTCAGTCCGAATTGATGACATTGATGAACGTTTGCAAAATATAGTGTTGCATATTTTAGCAGACAAAAAGTCTACTTTGAAAAATCTAAGAACTAGGTTGGAATATTCTAACTTAAAGTCTAATATATCGCTTTTGCAAGAACGTTTGAATGCGTGCGAAAAGAGATTGGAATGTTTGAATATCGATAATATTTTGGCAAGAGGTTTTACTATTGTGCGGAATAATTCAGGCGAGATAGTAACTTCGGTAAATAAATTGTCATCGGGCGAAAATGTAGATATATGTTTTGCAGACGGAGAAAAATCAGCAACAATAAAATAAGTTTATGAAAATTTATTACAAAAGCTGTTCTTAAATAAAATTTGGCGATATAGTGAAAGTGATTTGATAATTTTATTTTTCTTGAAAATTTCAAGAGTGTGTGCATCAATTAAAGCTTATGCAGTGGGAATTTGCAGATTACGATAGAAAGTTGGCAGCAGATTTAGGGGCGTATTTGGGTGTAAGTCCTTTATTGGGAGCATTAATCCTTCAACGTGGATATGCTGATCCAATAAAGGCTAAGATGTTTTTGCGTCCTAAGCTAGCCAATCTTGAAGACCCATTTAGCGTACAAAATCTTAAAAATGCAGTTTTGCGAATAGTAAAAGCTGTTGATAATAAAGAAAATATTTTAGTTTTTGGCGATTATGATGTAGATGGAATAACAAGTACAACTTTACTCGTTAGTATTTTGCGTTGTTTTGGAGTTGAACCTAGTTATTTTGTTCCTCGTAGAATGGAAGAAGGATATGGCTTGAGCAAATCGGCTTTAGAAAGGGCGTTGTCGGAAGGTAAGCCAGATTTGCTGATAGCTCTTGATTGTGGTACAAACGCAGTAGAAGCTATAGATTATATAACATCTAAAAATATAGATTTAATTATTGTAGACCATCATCAACCTAAAGAGTCAGTAGATTGTCAAAATCATATTTTGATAAAT
>JAGAOA010000294.1 GCA_017623955.1 Opitutales bacterium | reverse complement strand
TTGAGGAAATTAATATCTCCCGAAAACTGATAGTCCCTGTAAAACTTCATTATGCAACCAAGTTGACCATCTGCAGCAACTAATCCATCATCTTCAGCAGACAATGGTAAACGCTTGCGAAACGACATCTTGCCATTTTTGTCTAGAGCATAGTTAAATTCTACGTCTCGCATACTTTTTGCCAACTCACCAAACAAATATGCAGTAGAAACTTCATAATTCCAAACGTGAGTACAAGAACCATAGCACGAGCCATTATTTTGGAATAGACCTTCCCAACCCATCAAATGACCACTTGGAATGCGAAATACAGTTTGCGTACGCAATACAGCTAAATTAAACAGAGCAGCTTCTTTTACCTCATTAGGATAATCTGTCGAAATCAACGCATTTACAAAATCTAGCGTGCGTTTTTCTTGTTCTGGAATTAGCGGAATAATCTTCTGAGCAGCGTCCCAAGCATCTGTATATTTTTGCGAATACCAATTTCCAATAATCTTTTTGTCTTTTGTTGAAGGAGTTATAACCCAATCTGTCCTATTGGGAAAATTCCACGTGATGTAGAAAGTAAAAGTCTGTGTAGAGTTTGCCAATATTGTTTTTTTGACAGCTAACGCAGAATCGTTGCATGGATAAAACTTAAATAAATTTGTATCAATCTTTCTACGCTCTTGTTGAATGAGTTTTCCATCATCAGAAAAATCGTCCCAAAAATCTAGTAAAGCCTGTGCTAGAGTTCTTGAGGCAAACGAAGTTCTATGAGTTATCTCGCCCTTTTCGCACGTTGTTACAGCAACAGTTCCCCACGCAGCAGATTTTTTATCAACTTTTTCCGAATATTGAAAAATACCACTAATTCCATTTTCAGAACGAAACTCATTGCGATTTTCGTATTCACCTACCGCATTGTATTTCTTAAACCCAAAACGACGTACAGTACCATCGTTGCCAATAAAGTTTGGCATAAAAGAACATACCGAGACTTCTATTGGCTTTGATGTAGTATTTTTTACTTCATAAGAAATAACTGCAATAGGTTGACCACTCGCCTCCGCATCAGCTGGAATAAGCGGATTAAACGCCTTCATCTTCACTTTCAGTGGCACAGAATTATCTTTAAAAAACACCTGACCAAAAGGATACGCCGCAGCAAATTCTGCCTTTTCAAAACGAGGTATTCCGTGATTGTTGAACGGATTTCCATCAGAGCTTAAATACTCGAACTCATAAGGCATTGCAGCCAACATAATAGTTTTCGACTGCGCTCCTTCTGGCTTGTACCACATAGAGAAATAAGGGGAATTGTTGCATTCGCTATCTTTGAAATGTTCTTCCGATGGAACATTCATAATTTCCCAATCTCTAAGTTCTCCTCTACCGCCAAGACCTACACATCCAGTACCAATTCCACCTAATGGCATAGAAATTCTGTATAGACTTTTGCTATTGTATTTTTTCAGTATAGGCCACTCAGAAGGTTTCCACTGCGAAAAGCTACATAATGCAGTTGTAAATACCAATAATATCAATAAACTTTTTTTCATCGAGCTTCCTTAAAATTATCTATTATCCTAACATTTATATAC
>JAGAOA010000293.1 GCA_017623955.1 Opitutales bacterium | reverse complement strand
ATAAGCGAAAATCCCTCGATATTTAAAACTTGTGAGGGCTTGAAACTCTTTGCAGGATACGGCGGGAGAGGTATTTGGTCTATTCCGTCGCTCAATGGAGTATGGACTAAAGATACAGATGATTTCCCAATATTAGGCGAGAACTCGCCAATGCGTAATACAGGAGAATGTCCTTCATATTTTGAGTGGAATGGTTACAAGTATTTCTTGATGGGGGCAACAGGTTATTGGAAGGGAAAAATTGGAGATAAGTTTGTAGATATGGCTTCTCAAGGTATAGATATATACGATGGCTTGGCTGTTCCATTCGTAGCTCCGTTTAAAGATAACAGAATGATTATTTCTGGTTGGTTGCACGGTGATGATGGTTGGGGCAGTGTTCATGTTTGTAGAGAGTTGGTACAGTATCCCGATGGAAATTTAGGAATGAAGTGGGTAAAAGAACTTCAACCGAAGAACAATGTAAAGATATGCGATTTTTCAAAATCTGCGAAATTTGATTTTTCTAAATCTATTACAGGACAGATGAATGTAATTCCCCAGAAAAAATCAAAATTTGCATTGCGTTTTAAGAGTTCTAAAAATCCCGAACGCAACGTAGAATTTCAAATAGATTTCGACAAGAATTATGCTCAGATAAGAACTCATAATAGCAATGAATTTGCTCCGATACTTCCTACAATCCGTCAAATAGTGAAAGAGTCCACTAGTGGTTGTGGGTGGTTTATGAATTCAAAAAATAAAAAGTTGGCTCATTATTATTCGAGAAATTTTTTAATAGAAAATTTAAAATGTGTTGATAAGCCTTTTGAATTACGTTTTATCGTGCGAAAATCACCAAAATATAATGCTAATATTTTAGATTTTGAAATTGCACAATCACGCACAATGGTGTCATTTAGAAAAGATGTAGATTTTGATGAAGTTGAAATTGTATATCCAGATAAATATGTAAGCAATGCAACCTTATATTAATATGAAAACGAAGAATACTTTGGGTGTGGCGGTAACTGATTTTTGGGTTGAAAAACACTGAAAAATCACAAAAAAATGGGCGATTTTTTGAGAAAATCGCCCATTTTTTATGCGTTTTTTTACGATATTTTATACAATTTCGCAATCGAGTGCAGTAACGGTTGCACTATTTACTTTTACATTTACCATTTTGCCTACGTATGATGAATCGGCTTTGAATATACATTTGCGATGGTTTCTCGTTCTACCCATAAACATATTTTCGCCACGTTTAGCATTGCTTTCAACTAGTACTTGATATGTCTTGCCAATCATCGCATTGTGGAAGGCCATAGATTGCTTTTCTAATACAGCAAGTAAACGTTGATTTCTATCTTCTTTTATTGCGTCTGAAATATTGTCATCTAATTCTGCTGATTTTGTACCTTTGCGTTCGCTATATTTAAAGATGAACGCCATATCAAAATTCGCTTGTTTGAAGGCTTCTACTGTTTGCAAAAAGTCTTCTTCAGTTTCATCTGGATAACCAACTATTATGTCGGTAGAAATAGACATATCACTTGAGCGAGCTCGGAGTTTATCGACTATCTTCAAGAAATCTGCCGACTTATACGGGCGATTCATTGCTTTGAGTATTCTGTCGCTTCCCGATTGTAATGGCAGGTGTACATATTCGCAGAGCTTTTCAAGCGAACCGTATGCGTTTATTAAATCGTCTCTAAAATATGATGGGTGTGGTGATGTAAAGCGTATGCGTTCAAGTCCATCAATATCGTTGAGCTTTTGCAAGAGACGAACAAATTCTGATACTCCATTTTGAGCTGGAATTTCTCTGCCGAAAGCATTGGCAACTTGCCCCAAAAGCATTACTTCTTTAGCGCCATTGGCAACTAATTGTTGAACTTCTGAAACTACATCATCGGTTGGACGCGAACGCATTACGCCTCGTACTTTTGGTACAATGCAGTAAGAACAATTCATTTGACAACCTTGCATTATCGATACAAATGCACAAACATCGGAAGTTTTTGAAAGACTATAATGCTTGTTTATACGCAAATGCGATGTGTTATCATCGGAAATATCTATATATGGCTTACGTAAACGTTCTTTTGGTGAAAATGTTTCTTGTAGAACTTTTTTATGAATGTCTATGGCGATGTCGGCAACTAAGTGCGTTTTGCGTGGACCTGCAACAAAGTCTATGCGTGGAAGAATTTTTACTAATTCTTCGCCTCTATTTTGTGCCATACAACCTGTTACTCCTATTACAGGCAGATTGCGTTTTTGCCATTTACGATAACTCAATAAGTGGCTAAGCTTGCCGATTGCTTTTTGTTCGGCTTGTTCTCTTACAGAACATGTGTTGATTACAATTACATCGGCTTCATTTTCATTCGATGTAATTGTCCAACCTTTTTCAACAAAGTTTGCCGCGATATTTTCAGAATCGCGTTCATTCATCTGGCATCCATATGTGCGAATATATGCTTTCATTTTTTTAACTAAATTTACTTTCTGTCGATACCTTGATAGATAGTCAAATATTTTTCGCTTTTTTGTTGCTTATTGTATCTTTTTTTTATGAAATGATAGGCTAGGAAGTTTTTTAAAAGAAAAATATCGATAATACATATATATATGAAACCTGTAATATTTAATAACACTGTTCTTAGAGATGGACATCAATCTTTGGCGGCAACTAGAATGCCGACATCAGAAATGCTTCCAGCATGCGAATTGCTCGATAGTATGGGCTTTGGTGCATTGGAAACTTGGGGAGGTGCTACCATTGATGCTGGATTACGCTTCTTGGGGGAATTCCCATTCGATAGATTAGATGCTCTAAAGAAAGCATGTCCAAAGACAAAGCACATGATGCTTTTTAGAGGTCAGAATATTGTAGCCTATTCTCACTTTCCTGACGATGTAGTTGAAGCTTTTGTTAAAACTTCGGCAAAACACGGTATGGATATTTTCAGAATTTTTGACGCTCTAAATGATACTCGCAATATGGAATGTTCTATAAAAGCGGCAAAGTCTATTGGTAAAGAAGCTCACGGAACTATTTGTTTTACTCAAAGCCCCGTTCATACGGTAGATAGCTTTGTACGCTTGGGTTGTGAGCTTGAAGAATTAGGTTGCGATGCGGTTGTGATAAAAGATATGGCTGGATTAGTTCCTCCATACGTAACATATCAAATTGTTAAGGGATTAAAATCTAACATAAAAATTCCTGTAATTATACATACTCACGAAACTGCTGGTATGGGGGCTCCTACTTATTATGCGGCAATAGATGCAGGAGTTGACGCTATTGATACGTCTATTGCTCCTTTTGCAAATGGTACTGGTCAGCCTGATGCAGCACGAATGCTTGCTATGTTACAAGATCATCCTCGCAAGCCAAATTACGATGTTGAAAAACTTGCAGAACTAAGAAAGTACTTCACTAAGGTTTATAATGAGCTTGGCTTCTATACTATGCTTAAAAATGAGGTGATAGATACAGATGCTCTCATTTATCAAGTTCCTGGTGGCATGCTTTCAAACTTCCGTGTTCAACTCAAAGAACAAAATATGGAAGATAAATTCGATGAAGTTTTTGCAGAAGTGCCATACGTTCGCGAAAAATTAGGGTGGATTCCTCTTGTAACTCCGACATCGCAAATTGTCGGAACTCAAGCTATGATGAATGTAAAGTTTGGGCGTTGGAAGATGTTTACACCTCAAGCTATTGACATTGCTTTGGGGTATTATGGTCGCACTCCTGCACCTGTTGATCCTGAAATTCGCAAGCTTGCTCAAGAAAAGTCTGGTAAGGAACCTATTGAATGTCGCCCTGCAGACTTGAAACCAGCTGGTATGGAAGACTTGCGTAAGGCTTTACGTGCAAAAGGTTTAAAAGACGATGATGAGCATTGTGTGATTTATGCAATGTTCCCTCAACAGCTCGAGGATTTGTACAACAAACCACGTGAAGCTTTCCGCTTGAAATCACCTGAAGAAAAGAAAATTGCCGAAGCTAAAGCTGCGGGCAAAGAACGTTCCTTCAGCATTTCTATTGATGGTTCAAATGCAAAAACTGTAAAGGTTACTGAAATATAATCTATTTTCAACGTACAAAAAGGCACCAATATTTTTATTGGTGCCTTTTTATTTTATAAATTTTTTACAACGCCTTAATTGACTTGCGCATTACATCGGCGGCAAAGTCTAAATCTTCTTGAGTATGTGCAGCACTCATAAACAATATCTCGAATGGCGATGGGGCAATATACACACCTTGTTCAAGACAACCAAAGAAGAATTTTTTATACAATTCTTTATTTGAGTTCATTGCTATTTCTAAATTGTCTACACGTTCATCATTGAAGAAGAAGGACATTAATGATGCTGCCATTGGAGCTTGCAAGGCTATTCCTTTTTCTTTGGCGGTTTCTACCACTACATTTGATAGGAATTTTGATTTTTGCTCCAGTTCATCATAGGGCATTGTTGTTTGTATTAAATTCAATGCTGCAACACCAGCTGCCATTGCAAGTGGATTTCCACTTAATGTACCTGCCTGATACACTGGTCCAAGTGGAGCAAGGTATTCCATAATTTCACGTTTACCACAAAATGCTCCAACTGGAAGTCCGCCACCTATTATTTTACCT
>JAGAOA010000292.1 GCA_017623955.1 Opitutales bacterium | reverse complement strand
TATGCCGTGAAGCACACGAACCTGAATCGTGCGTGTCTACCAATTTCACCACTTGAGCAAATCCTTTATCTATCTATATTCAATCAAGACTTTTATTTAGTCAACTGATTTTTTTCGCTACTACTTCCCTGCCTCTGACTCTGGAGCCTTTTCTTCACCGTTAAATCTCATTGATATCAACGTTGTAACACCTCGTTCTTGCATCGTAACTCCATAAATTGTCTGGGCTGCAGACATTGTTCGCTTATTATGCGTTATAACTAAGAACTGCGAATATCTTGTAAACTCTTTCAATATATCTGTATATCTACCAATATTAGCATCGTCTAGTGGTGCATCAAGCTCGTCGAGAACACAGAATGGCGACGGTTTCACCATATAAATAGCAAACAACAACGACACTGCTGTCATTGTACGCTGTCCCCCTGACAACAACGACAAACTCTTAAGCATAGTTCCTGGTGGACGTGCTATAATTTCGATACCACTATCTAAAACATCTTCGCTCTCAACCAATTTTAGGTCGGCTGTACCACCTCCAAATATCTTTTGGAAGGTAAATTCAAAATTCTTTTTTATTTGCTCAAATGTTTCTGAAAACAACTTTTGTGATGTTGCGTTTATTTCATCGATATCAGCCACTAAGGCATTTTTAGATGTCCAAAGGTCATCGGTCTGTGTCTTTAAGAAATCATAACGCTCTTTCAACTCAGCATATTCTTCGATGGCAACAAGATTTACGGCTCCCATTGCACTAATACGTTCTCTCAACTGGCGAACTTCATCTTCTATCAATGTGAAATCTAACGTATCCATTGCAGAAAAATCGTCTTCCGTAGGTTCACCTCGTTGCTTTTTAGGCTTTGCTTCTACTTCACCATCTTCAAGTTCTTCTAGTTTTATTTTACTTTCAAACTCTTCATCACTTAGCCATATTTCACGCTTCCAATCTACATCGGAAATTTGAACTTCGTACTCATTTAAAATTCGCTCTGCTACATAATCCAACTTTGCACGCAACTTTGCCATACGAACTTCTAGCTCATTCTTCTGAGCATTATTACGCATTTGCTCTTCTCTATCGCCTGATAAAGAAGATTCATATTCGGTCAAAGAGTTTTCACACTCCAAAAGTTTTTGATTTTGTTCTTGGATATGCGATATTGACGCTTGTAATGTTTCTGCCAACTGGGCTGCTCTATTTCGTTCTGATTCTGTCTCGACATCGAAATTAGCACTTTGTTCGCCAATTGCAGCAATTTCTGCTTGACGACGCTGGATTAAGGCTGATGTTTCTTCTTGCTGTTGACGAATTGCACCCAAACCTCTTTCGAGGCTTTCCAAACGCGACTTCTTTTCGGCTAACTGCAAGCGTGTTTCTGACAAAACTGCATATTTCTGATCTTTTGCCTCGCGCAACTGTATGATTTCTGCCTCTTTAGAAGATGCTATCATTTTTGATTTTTCAACAGTTTCTTCAGCTAATTGCAACTGTTGTGTTGCTGTATTTAGTTTATCTTGAACTTCAAAACGAGTATTTTCCATTTCCGACATGGAAACATTTTTCTTTTCTAGTTCATTTTTTTTATCAGAAAGAGTATTTTTTGCGGCATCTATTTGTGCACGCATAGATGAAATTTCACGTTTGATTTCTACTGATACATTACGACAATTCTCAATTTCGGCTTCTGCTGCATCTAACTGCGACTGTATTGCCATTGCTCCCTCATTTAGAATTGTAAGAGCTTCATTATCACGCTCTATTTCTTCTTTCAGGCGCTTGATTTCTTGGCTACGAAGAATAAAGCTACTTTCCGTATCACGAGAGCTTTCTCCACCGGCGGCATACACTATTCCACGCCAATCTAGCATTGTACCATCTTTTGAGACCGCCAATGCAAAATTAAAGTTTTGATTTTGACTGACAAACGATGCAAATTCGGTAATATCATCGCAAAAATAACAACCACACACCAACTTATCTACAAACGACTCTATTTCTGGTACTTGTGCCTTTACTATATCGGAAGCTTTATAAACGCCACTAGGTAAGGGAATTTCTGGATATTTTGCCTGAACCATTGTAGTTTGCAAGCATGCCTTACCCAAATTACGTTCACGCAAAAGACGTAAAATATCTACAAGTTTTGAATTGTTTTCAACTGCTATTGCGTCGATAGCTGAGCCAAGCATTGTTTCAAAAGCTGTTGTCCACTCTGGCAAGATATCTAACGATTGACTAACAATTTTTGTTGTTTGAGGATCTAAAACTTCAGAAATTCTACCTTTAAGAATAGCTTTTACACCTTCTGAAAACCCTTCCATTCTCGATTGCAAGTCATTCAAAATTCCCAAGCCTGCCGATTTTGACGCAAGCTGTCTATCTAAATTCTGAATTTCTATTTGCTTATTGCGATACTGCGTACGAAGTTCATCAGACTTTTGCTTTGCCACCTCTATATCGGCATCAGCATTTGCCATACGTTCGTTAGCATTTTCAAAGGCTTGTTCAAGTTCTGCTATTTTATTTTCTAATGCTACATTTTCTTCTTTTATTTGAAAAATCGCATCGCTCAAGGCTCCATGACGAACTTGATACGATTTTAAATCAACTTCAAGCGTAGTACAATTTGCACGAAGACGTGTTATAGCTCCCTCGTTCATCAAAGTATCTTGACGTGCCCTAGACAATTCTTCTTCTGCCAATCGCAAGGCATTTTCTGTCTCCGCCAATTCGGCCCCTTGCTGACGATATATTTCATCATCTTCTGAAACCAAATTCAACTGCATTTGCTTTACTTCAGCATCGCCTTTTTCTTTACCTTCGAGGACCGACAACTGCTCTCGTAAGCTTTCTAATTCTTTCTCTAACTGCACTGAACGCTCGAGCAAGTCTTTCTTACGCACTGATGCAAATTCAGAATTGCGTTGCGCCTGTTCTTTTTGTGAGCGAATTTCTGCCGAAGCTTGACGCATACGTTCCAACTCAGCTTGTATTTCTGCACGCTGTGAACGCATTCTCAACAAAGCTTCTTCGCCTGCAGATAACTTTTGTGAAACTTCAAAAATTCTAGTCGACAACGTTTTTAATATCTGAGAATCTTCAGTTAAAATATTTGTTTGCTCGACGTAATTTTTTGCATTCAGAGCCAAGTCTAAGTGACGCAAGCGAAAACTAATTCGCTTATATCGCAAGGCTTTACTTGCTTGACGTTTTAAAGATGATATTTGACGCGACAATTCTTCAATTCTATCGGTAGCTCTCGCCAAATTTTGTTCAACCAATGCAAGCTTATTTAGAGCATCTCTACGCTGAGTCTTATACTTTGTTATGCCAGCCGCCTCTTCAAATATAGAACGACGCTCTCCTGGATTTGACGACAATATTTGGTCTATTTGCCCTTGAACCATAAACGAATAAGATACACGCCCAATACCTGTATCCATAAATAATTCTTGGATATTCTTCAAACGTGCAGTTTTTCCGTTTATGTAATAATCACTACCGCCATCGCGTGTAACTTTTCTTGAAATTTCAACCTCATGAAAGTTTGTACCTAATTGATCTTCACAATCAGAAAACAACAGGGTAACATCACAAAATTGCAAAGGTTTTCGCGATTCTGTTCCTTGAAAGATAACATCTTGCATCTTTCCACCACGCAAAGCTTTTGCACTTTGTTCACCAAGCACCCAACGGATAGCATCAACAATATTACTTTTACCGCATCCATTGGGACCTACGATACACGTCACTCCTTTAGTAAGAGCCATAACCGTCTTATCGGCAAAACTCTTGAAGCCATTGATTGTTACCTGTTTTAGATACATACCTTATTTTAATGAAGCTACAAAATTATCAAACGTTGTTTTTAGGTTTGTTGACGAACCACCGCCTTGAGCAAAATCTGGTTTTCCGCCACCTTTTCCACCGAGTTCGGTTGCAATTTTACGCACAATATCGCCAGCTTTAACAGACTTTGTAACCGCTTCGGAAGAACATGATGCCAACACGGTAGCTTTCTCTCCAAAAGCTGCGCCCAAGACTACAACTCCAGATTTTTCTTTCATTATCTTAATCGACAAATCTCTCAATTCTGCTGGATTTTCTGCATCAACAAGTGCCACCATATACGCAATACCATCTTTTTCAACTGCGGAATCTGAAATGTCTTTAGCTTGTTTTGCAGCATCGGCTTTACGATAAGATTTTATTTCTTTTTCAAGCTCATTTTTTGCAACAATTAGCTTTTCAAGACGAGTATTCACTTCTGATTGTTTACACGAAAGTTGTTGCGAAACACCAACGAGAGCCTCTTGCATTTGTTCTACACATGCGAGAGCTGCTGTTCCTGCGGCGGCTTCTATACGTCTAGTTCCTGCCGATATAGCACCTTCACTAACAATTTTTATAAAGCCCAAATCTCCTGTTGCACTAGCATGTGTACCACCGCAAAGTTCTTGGCTAAAATTACCCATTTCTACTATGCGAACTATTGCCCCGTACTTTTCTTCAAAGAGAGCCATACAACTTTTTGGAACTTCTCGGAATGGAAGTTCACGCCAAGTGATTTTAGAATTTTCTAAAATCTTTTTATTGGCGAGTAACTCTACTTCTTTTAATTGTTCGTTAGTCGGAGCTTCAAAATGGTGAAAGTCAAAACGCAAACGCTCTGGATCTACATACGAACCCTTTTGTTTTACGTGATTTCCCAACACTTGACGCAATGCCCAATGCAAAATATGAGTAGCTGTATGATGACGTTGTATTGCTCTGCGACGATATCCATCGACAGAAAGCACTACATCTTTACCCACCCAATTTTTCGATACTGCTCCCTTACGAACTTTATGAAGAATATGTCCAGCTTTATCTATTTGGGTATCAGTTATTTCATGTGCAACAGAATCTACTTCTACAAAACCTGTATCACCAACTTGTCCACCTTTTTCGGCGTAGAACGGTGTTTGTGGAAAAATTAGATAATCACAATCTTCGCCTTCTGCAATAGCTGTTAATTTTGTAGAAAAATCTGTAATATTTTCAGCTTCGTAACCAATAAACTGCGTTGCATTTTCTACTTCACTAGCATCAGAAACACTTATAACTTCACGTTTTTGTGCTTCACGCGAGAGACGACGTTGACGTTCCATTGCAGCTTCAAAACCTTCAACATCAACAGGCATATTTCGTTCACGTGCTATTAACTGAGTCAAATCGAGTGGGAAACCGTATGTATCGTACAATATAAAGGCTTGTTCACCTGAAATTTGCCCAGATGTAATTGTGATATGATCCAACAACTGCAAACCTCTATCGATTGTCTTAGCAAAGCTATTCTCTTCGTTTTCTAGAGTTTTCAAAATCATTTTCTTCTGCTCTAGCAACTCTGGAAAAATAGGCGACATCTTCATTATTACAGGCTCTGCAAGACGTGTGAAAAAACCACGCTCCAAACCTAAACGCTTTCCATACATCACTGCACGACGCAATATTCTACGCAAAACATAATTGCGACCATCGCTTCCAGGAATAATTCCATCAGCAATAGAGAATGTCAATGTTCTAATATGGTCTGCAAGAACGCGGAAAACGCAGTCAATAAGCTCTTGCTCGCTCATTTCACGCGGATCTCTAGGTAATGTCCCCTTATAGAATTTTCCAGATAAATGCGATATATGTTTAAAGATATCGGTAAATAAATCGCTATTATAATTTGATGCTAGTTGTGAAAAATCGGTAAAGTTCTTTGTTGTTGCAAAAATACCAGCTACACGTTCCAACCCCATACCTGTATCGATATTTTTACTCTTTAGAGGCACAAAACTACCATCAACCTCTGCATTGAACTGCATAAACACTAAATTCCAAATTTCAATACATAAAGGAGAACCAGCATTCACAAGAGATCCTTGTGTATCTCCGTTTGGTGTAAGGTCTATGTGTATCTCAGAACATGGACCGCACGGACCTGTTTCGCCCATCATCCAAAAATTATCTTTTTTTCCACACTTTTTAATATGAATTTCAGGATCAAGACCGCATTTATTGAATATTTCAACCCAATAGCCGTATGCTTCTGCATCAAATTCAGACGGTTCACCTTCTCCAGGTTCATAGACTGTTGCATAAAGACGTTCTTTGGGGAATTTCCATACTTCTGTCAACAACTCCCAAGCCCACTCGATTGCTTCTTTTTTGAAATAATCGCCAAACGACCAATTCCCCAACATTTCAAAAAACGTATGGTGATATGTATCGAAGCCAACATCTTCCAAGTCATTATGCTTACCACCTGCTCTTATGCATTTTTGGGTATCTGCCGCACGAAGAAATGGGTTTTTCTCTTCTCCCAAAAAGTACGGTACAAACTGATTCATACCAGCATTTGTGAAAAGAAGGTTTGGCGACGATGGCATCAACGAAGCTGAAGGAACAACGGTATGCCCCTTCGACTTGAAGAAATCCATAAAGCTTTGTCTTAATTCTGCACTAGTCATATCAAATTTTTTTTATTTTTTACTACATTTACGAACAAAGCTATAAAACTTTGTTCGCACTACATACACTTCCGCAATTTACGGACAATTATAAATTAGAGACGATCAATAATTGCTTTTGTCATTTCCTTTGTAGATACAGGAGTTCTACCAAAAGCAATATCGCCTGTACGAACTCCTGAGCAAACTGCGTCCCTAACGGCTTTTTCGATTTTAGAAGCAACTGCATCTCTACCAAAAGAATAACGCAACATCATTGCACCCGACAAAATTTGTGCACATGGATTTGCTATTCCCTTTCCAGCAATATCTGGAGCCGTTCCACCAGCTGGTTCATACAAACCAAACTTATTACCAAGCGAATTTTTTATATCGCCTAAAGATGCACTACATAACATACCCAACGAACCGCATATAACTGCCATTTCATCACTGAGAATGTCACCAAACATATTTTCGGTAAAGAACACATCAAACTGATTTGGATCACGTGCCAACTGCATTGCTGCGTTATCTACGTACATATACGTCAACTGAACTTCTGGGAAATTCTTTTTGAAGTATTCGGTAACCGTTTTACGCCACAAAACTGATGTTTCTAACACATTAGCTTTATCAATAGAGCAAACCTTTTTACCACGAGCCATAGCTGTCTGACCTGCAACTTCAGCAATACGTTCAATTTCTGAAACTTTGTACGACATTGAATCACATGCTTGCATTTCTCCAGAATCATTTTGCCATGTTTTCTTTTCACCAAAATAGATACCACCTGTCAACTCACGAATACACACGATATCGATTCCATTTGGAATACGCTCTGACTTCAACGGCGATGCATCAGCCAACTCTGGATAGAGCAAACCTGGACGTATATTTGCAAACAACTTGAACGCCTTACGCAATGGTAACAATGCAGCGCGTTCTGGTTGTTGACTTGGAGGAAGATTTTCCCACTTAGGTCCCCCCACAGAACCAAATAAAATAGCATCAGCGTTGCGACACGCTTCTAAAGTAGATTCGGGCAAAGCCGTACCATGATTATCGATAGCTATGCCACCTACATCGTGCGACGAATACGAAAGAGTATCGCCAGCATCGCCGCAAGCCTTTGTGAGAACTTCTAAAGCAGACTCCATTACTTCTGGTCCAATACCATCGCCTGCCAAAACTGTAAACTTTAATGTTGCCATATTATTTTTGTAAAAAGACTTTGTTATTTTTAAACTTACAAATAAAACACTTTTTAGAGATAATTGCGATAAAAATTTTCACTTTTTTCTCTTACACAAACAAAAAGAAGTTACTTCTAGTAAAATCTGCACGTTTACTGACATATCTATTATTTTCGTTAGAACTTAAAAGCAATTTTACCATTTTCAAATGTCAAAATTAATTTATCATCTTCTAACGCTAAATATGCTGATTCTCCAATAGTTACGGTTTTATTTGCAATCAAACGTACGCCTCCTTTTAGCGATAAAGTATTTATTGGTGTCAAAGTTGCCTCATCGGCTTTAAATGTAACAGTTTTATTTTTACCCCGCAATACCAGTGTAAAGGGGCTCGCTATTATAGAAAAAGGTAGTTTTGTCTGAATTAAAACAGTTTCTTTTTTAGTTATATTTGGTGTTGTAGCCCAAATTTGCAAATTATTTAATCTAAATTGGGTCGGAACTTTTACATTCATAACTTTTGTATATTTTGTTACATCGAACGATGTATACACAACCCTAAAAACGGCTCCTTTTTGTGAATAAAAAGTTTTATCCATACTACCAGTAAGCATAGATG
>JAGAOA010000291.1 GCA_017623955.1 Opitutales bacterium | reverse complement strand
AATCGAGTGCCACTAGTTGAAATCATGACTGGATCTACAACAAGTTTTACATCGGGATATTTACTCATGAAATCGGCGGTAGCAAGTATATGTTCGGCATCAAAAAGCATTCCAGTTTTTACTGCCGTAGGTGAAAAATATTCAAATACTGCTTCAAGTTGCGCTTTAAAAGAAGCTAACGGAATTGTGGAAATAGCACTAACACCATCGGGATTTTGTGCTGTGATTGCCGCAAAGGCTGAGGTTGCAAAGACCCCCAAAGAGGCGAATGTTAGTATATCGGCTTGAATTCCTGCTCCGCCTCCACTATCGCTTCCTGCTATTGTCAATGCACTGAAAATTTCCTGATTGTTTTTCATTGTAGTATTTTTACTTTTTCATATTGCATTATTTGACAAAACTTTCAAGAAATGCTTTAATTTAAATGTAAATTTTTATGGAGCAAAATGCAGAGTTAGATTTCTTTCAAAAAAATAGCGATACCGAATGTAAAAAATCTTCGGAGCGTGTGGCTATGTCAGCTCCGTTAGCGGTACGTATGCGTCCTAAAAGTTTGGAGGATGTTGTTGGACATTCTCATATTTTGGGCGAAGGTTGTTTGTTGCCTAGACTAGTTTCTACAAATAATTTTGGTTCGCTGATTTTTTATGGACCTCCAGGATGTGGTAAGACAACATTAGCAGAGGTTATTGCTTGTCAAACTGGTTCACGTTTTGTGAAGTTGAATGCAGTTCTTTCTAATGTGGCTCAAGTTCGTGATGAATTATCAATGGCTAGATATAGAAAAAGCGAACGAACTATTGTATTCATAGATGAAATTCATCGCTTTAATAAGGCTCAGCAAGACTTGCTTTTACCTGACGTAGAAGATGGTAATATTCGTTTAATTGGCGCTACAACTCAGAACCCAGGATTTTATGTAAATGCTCCACTATTGTCGAGAAGTCATTTGTTCAAATTAGAACCGCTCTCTAGCAACGACATCGCTAAAGTACTTAGAAGAGCATTGACTGATACAAAAAAAGGTTTGGGTAATTTTAACTGTAAGGCAGATGATTCTATTCTATTGGGTATCGCAAAAATATGTGATGGCGATATGCGTAGAGCTTTGAATGCACTAGAAACTATGGTCCTTGCCGCAGGCGGTAATTCATCGCTGACAGATGATGATTTAAAGGTTTTTGCAAAGGAACGTAGAGTTCGTTATGACTCTGATGAGGACGAACATTACAATACGATATCTGCTTTCATAAAAAGTGTTAGAGGATGTGATCCTGATGCGGCTATGTACTGGTTGGCAAAAATGCTCGCAGGTGGCGAAGATCCTAGATTTATTGCTCGTAGATTAGTTATTTTAGCTAGCGAAGATGTTGGACTAGCAGATTCTAGAGGTCTGCTTATTGCAAATGCAACATTTGACGCAGTAGAGCGTGTAGGCTTGCCTGAGTGTGAACTCAACTTAGCTCATGCTACAATATTTTTGGCAACAGCTCCAAAAAGTAACTCGGCAACTATGGCACTGTTCAAAGCAAAAGAGTTAGTTGCTAATGAAGAAATACGTCCTGTACCAATGCACTTGCGAGACGCTCACAACGCATTCAATAAGAAATTAGGTAATGGTGCCGATTATATATATAATCATGATTGTCCAAATCATATCAGTGGGCAAGATTATATGGAAAAACCTGTTGATATTTATACTCCAACATATTATGGTGGAGAAAAACAAATACTAGAACGATTGCAATTTTATAAGCAGTTAAAAGAGGATATAAAAAATGGAAGAAAATAATGAACATATTGAAGGCTCTAAAGTAAAACATACTAAACGTCTTGAGCTGAACTTTTGGAAGAGTTGTATACTCAATGCTCTGGGATTATTGATTGCTAGCGCAACTACATCGACAATCAGTTTTTCAAACATATTCTATTTTATAGCATTGGTTATTTTAATTTGGTTTATGAATTGGATCTTAAAACCTATATTGATTGTTTTTGCTTTGCCTTTGATTATATTCACAATGGGGATTGGAATATTGTTTATTAATGCGTTTATAATCTATATGGCTGCAAGTGTTTTCCCTGAAGGTATAGAGGTATCATCGTACTGGGCGGCTTTATGGGCTTCATTCCTAGTTTCAGTATTATGGTGGTCTTTGGAAATGTTTAGAAGCGAAAGAATTGTTGTTTTCAAGGAAAAAGCATATCGCTTCAAAGAAGAAAAGAAGGACGACAACAACGATGTTATCGATGTGTAAAAAAATTGTTCTATTAATATATATAACAACTTTTGCTATTTTCTGTTGCGCAGATGAGAAAAAGGCAAAGGGGTTGTTTTATGCATCATACGGTGCAAAACAGTTCTTTAGCAAGACTGACGTGATGAAAGCTTATGTGGGATCATGGAGTGGTGTGCAGTCTATAAAATTTGGCGATAAAAAAGTTGGCGGACGCATTGATATATTGTATTCCCCAACTATATATGATGGAGCTTTAAGAATTATAGGGGTTGGTAAAGTTACTTCTGATTCAGGACATTCTGTTCCCATTGCTTCGTATATATATGTACAGAATTCCGTTTTGATTTTAGAAATGAGAACCGCAAAAGGGGTGGCATCGTTCTATAAAGGTGCGTTTGAGTCAAATAACGTTATTTGGACTCCATTATACGATTTTATGACTTACGATTTTCAGCAAGATTTCTTCTTCAAACAAGATAATGTTGAATGTATTAATTCTGTGGGTGCTAGAGGCTTTAATTATCAGGGAAGATTAGGTTTTTTGGAAATTCAGACACAATTCAAAAAACTATCAAGTTCTAAACCTACATCAAAGATAAATACTTCGGTACAGAAAAATATAAATGTACAAATGGGTGGGGGAAAGTTTGGTAGATAATAAAATAGATTTCCCTGTAAATTCAATAAAAGAATCGTTATATAAGGCTATTGATGACGGAGAAAATAGCTTTGTAATAGCTGCTCCAACTGGTTCGGGAAAGTCCACAGCTTTGCCTGTAATGCTACACGAAAAATTGGGAGGGCAAATTCTTGTACTTCAACCACGTCGCGTGGCAGCAAGAATGTTAGCTCATTCAATAGAAAAGCTTTTTAATCTTCAAAATTACACTGGATGGCACGTTAGATTTGATAAGCATTATACATCTTCAACAAAAATAGTTTTTTTGACTGAAGGTATTTTGGCAAGAATGTTACTTTCAAATTCCTTAAACGAAAATGTATCAGCAATTGTATTTGATGAATTTCATGAACGAAATATTTATGCAGATTTATCGTTAGCTTTGGCTTTAAAACTACAAAAGCAAAGACGTAAGGATTTAAAAATTATAACATGTTCTGCCTCGGTTGATACTGTTACGTTATCGGAATATATGCATGCTAGAGTTTTTGAATGTTCTTCACGCCTATATGAAATAGATATTCAATATTCAGAATTTGCTGGCAAAGGTATGCCTATATGGGATTGTGCAGCCAAAGAATTCGCAAAAAGAGCAAGAGTTTCAAGTGGAAATTTTTTGATTTTTATGCCTGGTATTTATGAGATTGATAAGACTATTTCAAAAATACTAGAAATGCCTCAATCTAAAGGAATGCAGGTGCTGAGTTTATATGGAGATATGTCGGCAGAGGCTCAAGATAAAATTTTGAGTCCGTCTGATTCTCGCAAAGTTATTGTAGCAACAAATATTGCAGAGACATCTTTGACAATAGAAGGGGTTGATTGTGTTATTGATTCGGGTTTAGCAAAAGTTTTACGATACGATTTTGCTCGGGCTATTAATACGCTACTAGTTGAACAAATATCGATGGCGAACGCTATACAACGTGCTGGTAGAGCAGGCAGAACATCGGCAGGAACAGTGGTGCGATTATGGCGTAAGGCAGACGAAAGATCTTTTGCTCAGTATTTGAGTTCTGAAATATCTAGAGTAGATTTATCGCAAATTCTTCTTTGGTTGAAGGCTAGTAGGGTTGAGTTAGAATCATTGCAATTATTTGAAAATCCATCGGAGAAATCTAGAGTTACTGCAATCGAAACTCTACGATTGCTAGGCGCAATAGATGATGATTGTAAAATTACTACTTTCGGATTAGAAATGGCTAAATTCCCATCATCTCCAAGATTGGCTAGACTTTTTGTAGAAGCTTCTAAACGTGGTTGTATTGCGGATGTTGCTATGCTAGTTGGCGTGTTAGAGGCGGGTAGAATAAAATTGGATATTGATGATCAACGACGTATGTTTGAGCGTGAAAACATTTGTGTTGCTCAAAGTCAACCGCAGGAGATTGCAACATTATGTGCAATAGCAAAAGAAAATTCGTTTTCAAAACAATTTTGCAGAGATTTTGCTATACATGCAGTCAATGCTAGAAAGGCTTTTGTTTTTGCTGGAGAGTTTAACAGGTTAGCAAATTCAATTTTTAAATCTACTGTATCTGATTCATCGGATGAAGCTTTAGCAAAATGTGTGTTAGTTGCGTATCCAGATAGAGTATGCAAGAGATTAAACGAAGGTACTTTAGTGTGTAAACTTGTAGATGGTCGTAGCTGTGAGGTTAGAAAATCTTCTAAACGATATGCAAAGGATATCTTTGTTGCGATGTCGCTACAAGAAGTAAACAGTATGGGCAGGGTTACTATAATTGCAGATGATTTAGTTCCTATAAAAATTGAATATCTTAAGGAATTATTTCCAAATGATTTTACTGAAAGAAATGTTATACGTTTAGATGAACATCAAAAACGTGTATGTTCTGTAAATGAAATTTGCTACAAAGATTTGTCGCTAACTCAAAAGATTTCTTACGATGT
>JAGAOA010000025.1 GCA_017623955.1 Opitutales bacterium | reverse complement strand
TTGGAACTTCCCCTCCTTTTAATAGTTTGAACCACAATTTTGCGTGTTCGCGTTCATTCAGAGATGTTTCTTCAAATATTGCAGATATTTGATTATATCCATCTTTCTTTGCTTGTGATGCATAATATGAATACTTGTTGGTAGCCATAGACTCTCCAGCAAAAGCTTCCATCAGACATTTTTCTGTTTTTGAACCTTTCAATTTCATAAAAAAACCTTTCGACAAAATTTATCGAAAGATTTTCTTAAAACATAATTTTAAATAATGAATTTGTAAATTTTATACGCCTTTATTTGCGAAAATACTTACCTGGTAATTTGTCTTTTTCTAGAACTGTAAAGCCAGCTTTCTTAATACGAGATATGTCGGATAAACGTTTTTCCTTACCAGATGTATACTCTACATTTATATTAAGTTTATCGTAAATTCGTTTAACTTTTTTTTGATTTTCTGGATGAACTGTCAATGGTTCAGAAGTAATGGATTGTTCAACTTCAAACTCTTCACCTTCTGAGCCATCATCTTCTATTGTTATGTATCTATATATTGGCATAGTTAAAAGGCGAACACAGCTAATATCAATTTAGCAATTAAAATAAACATACCGTAAAGGAGATTAATAATTACAGTCAACAAATATCTCGTAGGTGGAAGAAATATGACAGCAAGAAATATGAATATTCCGTAGCGTGCTATTGCCATATTTGTTGAATCTGACATCTTTATGATGTGACGTAAAACTCTAGCTCCTTCTGACTGAGGAATCGGTAACATATTTAAAACAAAAATCATTACATTTATTGCTATTGAATATTCAGCTACATAAACGTATTCTTTGAGATCGAACATCAGAAATACTGTCAATAAGATAGTAGAAATTAAACCCACCACTAAATTCATTGCAGGACCTGCGAGCGTAGATACAACATCGTCACGTACGTAAGTTTTAGGATTTGTAAATGGCGTATGCACAGGTTTTCCCCAACCAAAAATCAAAGGCAACTGGGTTGTTGTTGATAAAGCTATACACATTATTGGGAAAATTACAGTTCCCATCAAATCCATATGTGCAAGCGGATTTATCGTAACACGTCCTTGCATTCTAGGCAAAACGCAACCAAGTTTATCGGCTGCATAAGCTCTACCAAATTCGCGCATTGTAATAGCGATAACTAACAATACATAAAGTATTCCACCACTTCTTATTTGCGATATAATTTCCTCAGACATATTTTTATTATTTTGATACTATAAATAAGCTATGTTAATTTTTCAAGTTGAGTTTTTTAGAACGCTCAATTTCTTCTAGTAACAAACGTTTGGGACGTTGAAGATTTTTTACATTGACTTCTTTTAAAATTTTTTCGGCTTCAACATCTCTACCAAGTTCAACAAGAATTCTTGCCACATTTGCTAGAGCCGTTTGACGCTCTATATGTAAAGTCGATTCATCCAAAATCTCCTTCCATAAAGACAACGCTTTTTGCCAATCTGGCTCAAATAAATCGTAAAAAGATTGTGCATAGCGTATTTTTTCTTCCTTGTTGTCTGCATTGTTTTCATAAACTTTGCGATAACAATCCGAAAGTAATTTATCGAATTCTGACTTGGATAACATCCCTGATTTTATAAACTCATCTTTTGCCATCACAAGAATATAAGCGGTCTGTTTCAAATAAGTTGAATTATTTGGTTCAAGCTTCAAGGCTTGACTAATATGAGCAAATGCCTTTGTAGACTGAGCTTCTTCTGCTTCGATAGCCGAAAGTTGTTGTTTTACAACTGCAATATTAGGACTGATTCTATCTGCCCTCAAGAACATCTCGTATGCCTTCTGAGTTTGACCAATACGACGTAAAAACTTACCATAAATAATCAGTGCTGTAACATCGTCTGGATTTTCGATGAAATAAGTTCGCCACATAGACTCTATACGCAACGCCTTTGTCTGAAGTTCAGAATATGCAAAATTCCCCATATTATTGATATTGGGATCTGCAAAAAGATCATCTTGAAGTCTTACAATATCTAAGATTTTGAGTTCACGTAACGTATAAGAATTTGATACAACAACTTCGGGTGATGCGTTATCAGTCTGCTTCGACGTAAGTTTCTTCTGACTAGCACACGAACAAAACAACAAACTTGCAAAAACTAACAATGCAACTTCACAAAAAAACAAAACTTTTTTACACTTAAACATTTTTATAATGATATCAATCACAACCGCCACAACAACAACCTCCGCAACATCTGTTGTCGCAACTTTGTCCTCGACACGCATTCTTGCGTTTGCGATATGGCTTTTCAGATGCAGCATTGAAACTAGATATCAATTTTTCTAAACGTTTACTTTTACAGGACGGACAAACAGGTTTTTCATTACTGCGTATAAGTATTTCAAAAACCTCATTACATTTTTTACATCTGTATTCAAAAATTGGCATAAAACAATAGTAATTTTTAATAAAAATAATTGAAAAAATTATGATTTTATATTTCACTAATTTGACAAAAAAATAATGTCGGTGTCAAAAGAAATGTCTACAAAAGAAAAAACAACTCCAATGATGGAACAGTATTGGCAAATGCGTAATTCGCTCGCTAAAGATACTATATTGCTGTTCCGCCTAGGCGACTTCTACGAAATGTTTTACGATGATGCTATCGAGGGCTCTCGTATATTAGGCATTACATTGACAAAACGCTCAAATTACCCAATGGCAGGAATTCCATACCATAGTGCAGACCAATATATACCAAAATTGCTCAACGCTGGATTGAAGGTAGCAATATGTGAACAAGATGAAATTCCGCGTGCTGGTAAGCTAGTAAAGCGTTCTATAAGCAGAATTTTGACTGCAGGCACTACCCTTGATGACAATCACTTAGAAAGCAAACACAGTAATTTTTTACTTTCTGTCGTATTCGATAAATCAAAGAAATTGTACAGTGCGTGGCTAGATCTAAGTACTGCAGAGTTTTATTGTGCAGAATTTGATAATCCCGATGATTTCTTTCCAGTTCTTTCGGCGTACAATCCAAAAGAAATATTGTTACCTGAATCTTTCAAAGATTTTTGCAATAAAGATGAAAAATTAGCCCCATGGTATACACTATTTAGAACAATTATAGATGTACGTCCTGTTACGCTGTTACACGATTATAGATTTGAACCAGAATGGGCTACTATGCAAGTTCAAGAAACACTAGCAGTAGCAAGCCTAGACGGCTTTGGTATAGAACAAAATTCATATCTCGCTGGTGTTGCAGGCGCTTTGATTTTTTACGCTACGGAAAACTTGCGAGAACGCCCACACAATCTGCGCACAATAAGGAGATTTTCTGGTAAAAAATGTGTTCTTATCGACCCAGCAACACAACGCAATCTTGAAATTTTCCGTTCAACAATGGGGTCTAGAGAAGGAAGTCTGTTAGATGTAATAGATAGAACAAAAACTAGTGCTGGTGCTAGACTGCTAGAAAGTTATCTATCTGCCCCAACAATAGACGTAGATGAAATAAAAAGACGACAAAATATAGTTTGGGAACTCTATTCTTCCCCAGAAGAATGTGATCAACTTCAAGAAAAACTCTCGCAGATACGTGATATAAAAAGAATCTTATCTCGACTTCAAAATAAACTGCGCAATCCTAGAGAAGTTCTAGGAATACTTGGTTCTATTAATCAATTCAAACCAATCAAAGAAATTTTGCTAAAATCGGGAGGCAGTATGTGCGCCGATTTAGCGTCAAAAATAGAAGATTTTGATGATTTAAAAGAGTTTTTATTGTCGGCTTTAAACGAAGATATGCCCGCTAAACTACAAGATGGTGGAATTATAAAACAAGGCTTTGATGCTCAATTAGATGAAATTCGTGCAATGAGTGAAAATAGCCTTTCGTGGCTTGCCGATATGGAAAAATCAGAACAAGAGCGTACGGGTATAAAAAATCTACGTATCAAGTTTAATGGCGCATTTGGTTATTTTATTGAAGTTACTAAATCTAATCTATCACTTGTTCCAGACAACTATATTCGCCGTCAAACAACGGTAAATGCTGAACGATACACAACTGAAGAGCTAAAAAAACGCGAAAGAGAAATATTAACAGCCGATGAACGTGCTAAAGAACGCGAAAATGAATTGTTCCAAAATATAGTAGCCAATGTTTTGAAATTCGCCGATGAACTATCGCTTGTGGCAGATATCTTAGCCGAAGTAGACGTGTATAGAGGATGGGCTGAAATATCTAATGAACGAGATTATTGCAAACCTGATGTAAACGCTACTGATTCAATAGACATTGTTGAGGGTAGACATCCTGTTGTGGAACAAATGTTGAAGTCAAATAAGATTGGATTGGCTAGAACACAATCGTTTGTGCCTAACGACACACACTTGTCTTCCACTGGCGAACAAATAGCCCTAATAACAGGTCCAAATATGGCAGGTAAGTCAACGTATATCAGGCAGATAGCTCTAATTACACTAATGGCTCAAACCGGATGTTTTGTACCTGCTAAAAAATGTTCGATAGGTGTGGTAGATAGAATTTTTAGTCGTGTTGGTGCAAGTGATGAATTATCCAGAGGCAACTCTACCTTTATGGTAGAAATGAACGAAACTGCAAACATTCTAAATAACGCAACAGATAAATCGTTAATAATCCTTGACGAAATCGGCAGAGGAACAAGCACTTACGACGGCTTGAGCATTGCTTGGTCGGTTGTAGAATTCATACACGGTGAAGGCAAAAAGGGTCCAAAAACATTATTTGCTACACACTATCATGAAATAACCAAATTAGAAGATGCCCTACCTCGTTTAGTAAATTACAGAGTCTGCGTTAAAGAATGGAACGATGAAATAATATTTGCTAGAACAATAGAAAAAGGAGCAGCTGACAAATCTTACGGAATACAAGTTGCTCGCCTTGCAGGACTTCCCGAAAAAGTAATCCAACGTGCTAAAGATGTGTTGCAAGAACTTGAGACTGAAAATGATGCAATAGTTATCAACTTAGGTGGAAAGATAAAACCAAAAACTTATTCTAAGAAAAAATCTGATAACGACGATAGTAACTTTAAACAATTATCGCTGTTTTAGACATATAATTATATATGGATAGAATATCGCTTCTAAAGCAAAAAGTTAGAACGCTTCCAAATACGAGTGGAGTCTATGTAATGAAAGACGCACTCGGACAAGTAATTTATATAGGGAAAGCATCAAATCTAAAACGTAGAGTATCGCATTATTTTAGAAAAGGTTCAAAATTAAAAGCCTATAATGCAAAAATTGCATCGCTTTCAGATGTAATCGATGACTTTGATATTATAAAAACAAAATCAGATGCAGAAGCGGTTATTCTTGAAAGTAAACTAATTAAGCAATGGAAGCCGAGATACAATACGCTTGAAAAAGATAATAAAAACTTCTTACATTTACGCGTAGAAACCTTTTCACCTTTGCCTCGTTTTACGTTTTCTAGAAATAGAAAAGAAGATAATTCGTTATATTTTGGACCCTACTTAGGCACATCGGCAATCAGAAATGCACTTCAAGAAGTAAAGAAAAAATTTGGCATTTTACTTTCAGATGCTCATCCAAAAAAGTTGCCTGATGGCACATGGCAACTGTATGATGATGCTCGGAGCGAGATTTCAAAATTTCCCAATATAGTTTCAGAAAATGACTACGTCCAACGCGTACAAAAAGCTCTTGAGTACCTAAAAGGAAGAGATGAAGTTGCTCTTGAAGACGCACGAGAAAAAATGGAAAAAGCCTCAGCTGAATTAGAATTTGAAAAAGCCGCAAAATACAGAGACTTAATTAACGCAATATGCGAAACATCAAAAGCTAACGCACGTGGAAATGTCTCAGCCGATATTTCTAGAACTCCCGAACATATCGCACTACAAGCAATGCAACAACTCTGCAAAATTCTGAAAATAGAGAGTGCAGAAGTCATTGAATGTTTCGATATATCTCACATTTCAGGAAGTTTTTGCGTAGCTAGTATGGTTCACTTTGAGTGTGGAGAGCCTGTAAAGCAAAAATACAGACGCTTTAAAATAAAATCTTTCGTTGGCAACGATGATTACAGAGCAATGCACGAAGTCGTAACTAGAAGATACAAAAGACTTTACGATGAAAAATCAAATATGCCAAACATCGTATTAATTGATGGTGGCAAAGGACAAGTTTTCTCGGCAATGAAAGCCTTTGATGAAGCTAGAATTCCCCAACCCTTCATCATTGGTCTGGCAGAAAAAGAAGAGACTATCGTTTTAGAAGACTTTTCAGAAATAAAATTGCCAAAATCAAACGAAGGCTTAAAGCTCCTCCAAAGAGTGAGAGATGAAGCACATAGATTTGCAAATTCGTTCAGTGCATTTTTGCGTTCTCAAAAAATTCGAGAAAGTATTTTAGACGACTTTAAACCTCTCGGCAAAAAACGTAAGGAAGCTATACTTAAGCACTTCGGTTCAATAGCCAAAGTAAAAACCGCTACAATATCAGAACTTAGGCAAGTTGATGGTATAGGCTTTGAAACTGCACTTGCTCTGCGTAACTTTTTAGATGCAAACTTCCCCAATTCAGTAAAAAAATATCGAGGAAGAATTGCACCAACACCATCAGGCTTATTGCATATAGGACATGCAAACACATTTAAAATTGCGCAACAAAGAGCAAAACAAAACAACGGTGATTTAATATTGAGAATAGAAGATATTGATACGGAGCGTTGCTCGCAACAATTTATTGATGAGGCAATTAAAGATTTAAATTCAATAAACATAATTTGTAACGAAGGTTACAATATCGGTGGAAAATATGCTCCTTATCAACAAAGTAAGCGAACAGAATTTTATTGGAAAATTATGCAAGAATTGATTACTAAAAAAGTAGTCTATCCATCTACCGCATCAAGAAGTGAAATAAAGAGCATATCAAAATTTCCCAATAGAATATTCTCGTTTTGCCAAACAGAGCCTATCTTTCCAACTGAATTGAGAAATTTAAACTTCGATTTAAATGAATTAGAAAATCCCCGCCTAATAAATTGGAGATTTAAAGTTCCAGATAATAAACCTATTACATTTAAGGACAACCGAACCGGAGAACATACATTTGTTGCTGGCGAAGATTTTGGCGACTTCTTAGTATGGAGAAAAGCCGATGCCCCTTCTTATGAATTAGCAGTAGTTGCAGATGACCATGATATGCAAGTTACAGAAGTTGTCCGTGGTGAAGACTTGCTACTTTCAACTGCACGACAAATCCTTATATACAACGCTTTGGGATGGGATATACCAGAATTTTACCACTGTAAATTAGTTAAAGACGAAGAAGGTAATAAAATTTCAAAATCTTCGTTGCAAAAAGCTCAGCAAAACAAATGGTTGATACGTTCAAATCAAAAAAAGTAATTTTTTGTGCTTGACACGCCCCCCCCCTAACAAATTATGTTTATTTAATTATGAAAAGAATATTGTTTTATTTATTTGTAGTTTTGTTTGGCAGTTCTTTAACATTTGCATTGTCTGGACAGTACAAAGGAACTCTAGATTTTGGAATTCAAAAATTAAGAATTGTAACAGAATTTGCTCAAAATAATAAAAAAACGTTAGGCTTACTCTATTCAATAGATCAATCAACCGAAGCAATACCAATGACATCGGTCAAAGTAAAGTCACAGAAGCTAAATTTTGAAATAAAAAAGTTAGGTATTAAATTTTCAGGTAAAATAAAAGACGAAACTATCGAGGGTAAGTTCACTCAATTTGGCAAAACAGTACCTTTAAAATTGACTAAATGTAAAACAGAAATAAATATAGAAGATACCTTAGAATTTACAATTCCAGAACATATTATTACAGAATTAGCTGGAACGTGGAACGGAGAAATAAAACCAAACATTTTTAATAAGCTAAGATTGAAACTTGTATTCGAAAAAACAAATAAAAAAATTAAAGGTCATATAATCAGCATCGATCAAGCACAAGCACAAATCCCCATTACAAATATTTCTGAAAAAAATGGAAAAATTGATATACAAATATCATCTATTGGAATTTTTATTTCTACAAAATTGGAAAAGAAAACTTTAAAAGGTACGTTTAAACAAAATAACTTTAAACAAAACATTAAATTTACAAAAGAATAACAAAAAATATAAAAGCTCTACTTATTCAGTAGAGCTTTTATATTTTCAAGGTTTTATTCAATACATCGGCAACCTTTTTTGCGTCTTCTTGTGTGTGTCGAAAATCTAGAGGAATTGTCATAAGTCTAGAAGACTCTTCCTTAGCTCGGCTACCTTCTAAAAATTTTGCTCCCCAATATATTGAAGACAAAATACCAACTTCCGACAAAGATGCATAAGCTTTGTCTCTTAATGATACATCTTCAAAATACAATGTAGGGCAAAATCTTGAAAATACATCAGCACTTATATTTTTATTTTCTAGAACACAAAAACGTTCATTTTGCCCAAGTGAATCTTTAAATACATC
This sequence comes from Opitutales bacterium, assembly GCA_017623955.1. The sequence continues at coordinate 3,586 of JAGAOA010000025.1, read as the reverse complement.
AGCAACACAACTTCTTTGCTCCCACAGACTTATTAGATTTAAGCTCTTTAAAATGTTAAATGAATAAAAACTAATCCTAGAAATGCTACGCTTTGCGTTCAATCGCATTTCAGCATTATAGTAATAATCCCTAGCGGTTTGGTAGTCTATTTGAGCAAGAGCAGCAGAATAAGTATATGCCGATGAAAATTCACTTCCTTCCCCTGCCTTCAAATACATCTTATTTGGCGTAAAATTTCCTTTGAGGTATCCGCCATCGCATAATGGCAATGTTTTTCTAAGTGATGCAAAAACAAAATCTGCATTCGTTTTTTGAGCATATCTTGAAAAAGGACAATGAGAGAAGTCGGCAATCAAAACAACATCTTTGTGTTTAGATTTCCAATCATCCCATACAGAAAAATCTCGCAATGCAAAATAATTTACGGCAACTACGATATCACCATCTTCAGCATTTAAAGTTGAAAAATCTGGAGTCTTGCTTGTTGGTAAATCGTCAAAAAATTCAACACTCACACAATGTTGTGAAAGAACTGATTTTATAACCCATGGACAAAAATATCTTGGTAGAAAAATCTTACGTGCTCTATTAGAACTATCGTTTCTGCTATCTAGAGCGATTTTAATAGCTCGCAAAAGAGCATCTCTACCCGATGAAAACAATTCTGCGTTACTACATATTTTATCAAATACCACACTTTCCTCTTTTATATTGGACATATCCAAAATAAATTTTTTATCTACAAGAGGCATAAAGGGCGTTATAGTATTTGAAAATTGCATATCTATACAATTACACACTTAATTTTTATTTCAACTATATAATAAATCTTTTATGTTGGAACAAAAAAAGCATTTCATTAAGAAATGCCTTTTTTCAAAATTAAAAAACTAAGTATTTATTACTTTCTGCGACGATACGCAACAAAACCCAATGCGATAGCACCAAAAATCATAGCCCACTCGGCTGGTTCTGGAACTGTATTGATGTAGAAACCATTGTATTGAGTATCACCAACTGTTATTGTGGCAGCTACAAATTCAAGAACTTCACCCCATTCGCCAGCTTCATAACGTGTATCGCCAATCTGAACAGCACCAATTCTATCGATGAGATCTTCTTCTGTAATGTTGCCAACAAAGAATTTGTCGTTGTTCCAGTTGTAACCTTTTTCAACAATCAAGTTGAACGTTGCATCTACGTTGCCGTCGGTATACAAACCTTGATAACCGGCTTTAATATTACCAGTCAAAGTTGTTTCAAAACCATTCCAATAGATGTCGAGAGTATTTGCACCATTAACTTTCATCAACGACATAGAAATATCGTTATAAAGTTTTACAGTACCTCCACTTGTTACAATCTGCTGTACACTTGAACCTCCACGATATTCGTATGTAGCACCTGTGAATTGCAAACCATAACTTGCCGAAAGATTACCACCGGTATGAACTAATGTAGCACCTGTTCCTAATGAAATTCTTTGAGATGATTTTATAGTACCACTAGAAAGATAAGATATACCACTAAAGTTCATATCTTTAGATGCATTCAAAGTACCACCATTAAGAGTGATAGATTTTGCAGTAATTGAACCTGCAACATTTACAGTATAATTTTTATTTACTGTTAACGCTAATGTTCTTCCACCAATACTACCAAATGTTGCAGTATATGCTGTGGTTGAACCAACTTTACCAAATGTAACTGTACCATTTGCTGAACCACCATTATCAGATAAAATTAAATCAGTAGCTGTTAAATTTTTGTAAAAGCTTACATTTATTTCATTTGTAAGCGTTACGTTTGATCCATTGCCAGTAGATTTATTTACGGTAGTATTGACATCTAAAATTATATTTGAATTAGGTGTTTTGTTGCTACCATTACCAAACACAACTGCGTGTGCACTATTAGTACCAGTAACAACTAAATCGCCTGCTCCAAAAATATTATATGTGCAACCATCACCAGCTACGTCGTTTACAATACGCAAAGCTGTATTTGTATAGGTTACACCTTCTTTTATTTCAATATCGTAATTGGTTGATGCAGTTGGCTTTAAAAGAAGAGTACCCGAGTTAGTTTTGTCTATAACAACTGAGTTTGTTGGATTTTCAGCAAAGCCAAACGAACCTAACATCAATGATGCTACCAATGGTAATATAAGTTTTGTTTTCATATACATACAATAAGTTATTTTTACAGCAAAAATACTACCCCCCCCTAAATACCTTTGTCAAGCAAAAAAATAAAAAAAAGCCCACATTTTTGTGGGCTTAAGAAATATTATATTTTCTACGATATTTTAATTATTCAGCCAAGAGAAGTTCGAGCATCTTCTTTGCAGAATCGGCAATCTTAGTACCAGGACCAAAGATAGCTGCTGCTCCATTATCGAGCAAGAACTTATAGTCTTGTGCAGGAATAACACCGCCAACTACAATCATAATATCTTCTCTGCCGAGCTTTTTGAGTTCTTCAGCCAACTGAGGCAAGAGAGTCTTATGACCAGCAGCCAATGAGCTCAGACCGATAATATGAACGTCGTTTTCTACTGCCATTCTAGCTGTTTCTTCTGGAGTTTGGAAGAGAGGACCTACGTCTACGTCATAACCTAAGTCGGCATAACCAGTTGCAACAACCTTAGCACCACGGTCGTGACCATCTTGACCCATCTTAGCGATGAGAATACGTGGTTTTCTACCTTCTTGAGCTTCAAACTTCTTTACTAAATCAGCAATTTCGTTTACCACTTGCAAGTTACCCTTATCTTTTGTTAATTCTTTTTCGTAGATACCGCTAATAGTATTGATATTTGCCTTATAGCGACCAAATACTTTTTCGCATGCGTCAGAGATTTCACCCAAGCTTGCACGAGCCTTAGCAGCTTCAACGCTCAATTCGAGCAAGTTGCCTTTACCAGATTCAGCACACTTTGTGATTTCTTCAAGAATCTGACGAACCTTAGCATTATCGCGATTTGCACGGAGCTTTTCGAGTTTCTTAACCTGAGCTTCACGAACTGCTGAGTTATCAATATCGAGAATATCGAGTGGTTGTTCTTTATCGAGACGATACTTTGTAAGACCTGCGATTGTTTCCATACCACCGTCAATTCTTGCTTGACGACGTGCCGATGCTTCTTCGATACGTTGTTTTGGCAAACCTGCTTCGATAGCTTTTGTCATACCACCGTATTTTTCAACTTCTTGGATGTGATTCCAAGCTCTATGAGCGAGAGCGTTTGTCAAGCTTTCAACATAATACGAACCTGCCCATGGGTCGATTACACGACAAATACCAGTTTCATCTTGCAAGTACAACTGAGTATTGCGAGCGATACGAGCCGAGAAGTCTGTTGGCAATGCAATAGCTTCGTCGAGAGCATTTGTATGCAAGCTTTGAGTATGACCCAAACCCGCACCCATAGCTTCAATACAAGTTCTTGCAACGTTATTAAATGGATCTTGTTCTGTAAGCGACCATCCAGAAGTTTGCGAATGTGTACGCAATGCCAAGCTCTTTGGATCTTTTGGATCAAAACCATTTACAATCTTTGCCCAAAGCATACGTGCTGCACGC
>JAGAOA010000290.1 GCA_017623955.1 Opitutales bacterium | reverse complement strand
TCTTCCGATCTCCAAATGATCCAAATAAGTTCGTAGGTATTGTGTCTGGACATCATGGTGTTGCTCGTACGGGCGAACTGCATTTGTTTGATATTTCTAAAGGTACAAAAGAAGAGCAGGGCAGAGTACATCAGTATCCTTCACATGGTCGTAAATATGTTGCCGAAACTAAAGATGAACTTGTGCGTGGAAAGTATCCTCAAATTGTTCATCCCTATCCGCTTTCAGAAAAATATATAGTTGCTTCGGTGCGTCATCTCATGGCAAAACGTAACACGTTCTCAATTTGCTTGATTGATAAATTTGACAATATTGTTACATTGCAATCGTTTGATAACGGCGATCATGCTTTTGAGCCATTGCCATTGCAAGCACGTCAAAAGCCTGTTGAAATTGCTGACAAGACAAATCCAGACTTAGATTATGGTCATGTTTTCCTCAACGATATCTATCAAGGAGATGGATTGAAAGATGTCCCACGAGGTACAGTAAAAGCATTGAGAATTTTGGAGTATCATTATGCTTATCGAGATATGGGCTCGCACAATGTAATTGGCAATGAAGGTTCTTGGGATGTAAAACGTATTCATGGTACAGTTCCAGTTCTCGAAGATGGTTCGGCAATGTTTAAAGTGCCAGCAAATCGACCTCTTGCTCTTCAACCACTAGACAAGGATGGTAAAGCATTGGCTTTAATGCGTACATGGTTTACTGTAATGCCTGGTGAAGTTCAAAGTTGTGTAGGTTGCCACGAAGGACAAGGTATGTCGCCAACTTCAAAGCCTGCATTGGCTTCTCGTAAGGCTCCAACAAAGATAAAACCTTTTGTTGCGGGGGTTCGTGGATATTCGTTTATTAGAGATGTACAACCAGTACTCGATAAATATTGCGTAGGGTGTCACAATGGAGGAAACGAAAAATTACCAAACTTCAAACGTAATGTAAAAGGTTATGCTCACTTCCCTAAAGCATATCTCGATTTAGCAAAGTTTGTTCGTCGTTCGGGACCAGAATGTAATCAAAATATGTTGATACCAATGGAATTCAACGCCGATACAAGTGAACTTATACACATCTTGAAAAAGGGACATAAAGGCGTAAAGCTTGACGACCAATCTATGAAAACTCTCATAACATGGATTGATATGAATGTTCCGTGTTTTGGAACGTGGAAAGAAATAAAGGCAGACATTCCGCATAATGGCGACGTAATGCGTAGAAAATACCTCGCTAAATATGCAAATCGTCATGAAGACCAAGATGCAATTACATACGATGGCGGTGTTCAAGAATTTGTTGCACCTGCTCAAGCTAAAAAGCATCAACAGAAAAATTTGAAGGCTGATAATTTCCCATTCGATAGTGCTACTGCAAAGAAAATGGTTGAAAACACAGTTGTAAAAGCTGAAGGCTTTACCGGATTATTTGGTGCAAAGAAAAATCTTCCTCCAGAAATAGAATGCGATATTGACGGCGTAAAAATGCGTTTTGTTCTTATCCCTGAGGGAACTTTTGTAATGGGATCTAATCGTGGATATTACGATGAAGGACCTGCAAAGGTTGTTCGTATAGAAAAGCCATTCTACATGAGCCAATTTGAAGTTACAAATTTGCAATACTCTAAGTTCGATGCTTCGCATAATTCTGGATATCACGACAGACAGTGGAAAGACCACGTTAATCGCGGTTATACTGCAAATAATCCAAATCAACCTGTAGTTCGTGTAAATTGGAATCAAGCTAACGCATATGCAAAATGGTTATCGG
>JAGAOA010000289.1 GCA_017623955.1 Opitutales bacterium | reverse complement strand
GATAGGCATCGCTTATTAGGTCATTTAACTCGAAAGCATCAGCCATTACATTCCACGCTTCTGGAGATATTGTAGATTCGGTTATTGCTTTATTTGCGAAGACGAGAGCGTTTTGTTTATCTTTTATAGCGATATATTCTTTTGCTTTTCTGATATATTCTTGTAAATCTGACTCTTGTTTTACTTCTGGCTTTTTTTCTATTTTTACCTTAGTTTGTTTAGGTTCATTTTTGACGATATCTTCTTGTGGAATGGCATCGGTCAAGACATCTTGTTGAATATTATTTTTTTTAGTTTCTAGATTTTTTTGTGTTTGTTCTTCTTGCTTTTTTTGTTGTTCTTTTGAAAGTTCTTCGGCTTTCTTTTCGGCTTCTATTTCTCGACGTGCTTTTTCATTTTCGGCTTCACGCTTTTTAGAAGCTTCTTCAATCTCTTTCAACGATTTATTTGCTTCTATTATAGCTTTTACTTCGGCAAGTTTATGTTTAAATTCGGCTAACTGTGCTTTTAGTGTAGGGTAGTTTTTATTGACAAAATCAGGTTGGATAGTGTCGAGTATGGCAATTACATTTTCAAGATTATTCCATTCTTTTCTTTCAAGATACACTGGTATCAAATTACTACATATTTCTTTTCTGGTAGAGACATTTGCTGGAAGTGTTACTTTTAAGGCGGTCTCTAGCCATAACTTTGCTTGTGGCATATTGCCAAGTTTTGCAAACAGACTTCCAATTACTGCGGCTTCTGCTGTATTGGGATTTCTATTTTCCATTTTTATAGCACTCATATATGTGTTTAAGGCTTTGTTGAAGTTGTTTTGTTTTTCGTACAACATTGCCAAACTCTTTTTTATAGAACTGTTAGTGGGGCTTTTTTCTAAAAATTTTTCATAAGCAGATATTGCGGCATCTATACTATTAGTTTGTTCGTAAGCATTTGCGGCAAATAGCAAAAGATCAGAACGGGAGTTGTCGGCATCATAGGCTTGTTCGTAGAACATTCCAGCTAGAGCGGTCTGATTATCTTGAGCAAAGGTATTTGCCAATGTTTCGCACAATAATACGCTAGAACCGCAGTGTCGGTGTGCATTCTCTAAAACGTCGATTGCTCCTTTAAGGTTATTTTCGGCTGTCATTACATGTGCACGGCGTACGGCTTGTTCTATTTTACGCTTATTAGCTTGCTCTATTTCTTCAGGAGATTTCTCTCCACATGAAGAAAAAATAAACATTGTAATACTAGAACATAGCAGTAGTAAAAATTTATGTAACTTGATTGCTTGCATAATAAAAAAAAATTCCTTTAATCTAGACTCTTACTATTCTTATAATTTTTTTTTCAATGGCAACATCATTTATGAAAGATTTTAATTTTTTACGATTTTTTATAATCGCATTAGTGGCGGTCTCATCATTTTCTGCATCGTTGATTGCAGAAGATAAAACTTTACCATTGGGGAATTCGGTAGCTGATAAGATTTTTCAAACTCGTTTGAATAGCTTTGACGCAGAAAATTACAATGGTGCAGTAGAAGCTTTGTTTGAGGCTTTTGAGAAATCGGTTGATAAAAAATTACTGAAAGGGCAGAAGGGTAGAGTCGGATTAAAAATATACACAAATTCGGGTTCTGGACTTTCTACACCTCAAAAACTGATAGAGGCTGTAATTGCTCAACTTCAAAGACGTGGTTATCAACGTAGCGACATAACTCTTGTTGATATGTCGGCTAGAAAAATGCGTGCTTGTGGCTTTTTGCCTAAGTTATCTGAAGTTCAAAACGGTGCTTTAAATTCGTACAACGGCGTTCAAGTTGTAGATATTGATAGCGGAAAGTTTTTTGATAAACGTTGGTATTATGATAATCCTTTAACACCAAAAAATGCAAATGTTTCGACATCGTATAAGGAAATATACAATCCAGAGGTGAGAAAGAGCTATTTACCTGTTCCGCTTTTCTTATCAGTTGACTTTTGGATTAATTTGCCCGTTGTGACTGATATGGATGGATTAGGCGTTTGTGCTGCTTTGGGAAATGTAAGTATTTGGAATATGTCGAACAATGAACGTTTCTTGAAAGAACCGGCAAATGCTTCGATGGCTGCAACTGAAGTTTGTGCTATCCCTGAAATGAGAGAAAGTAATGTGTTTACTATAATATCGTTCGAGCAAGGTCAGTTTGTGGGCGGAGCTGTGTATAATGCACGTTTCTGCTTTTCTGAAAATTTGTTGATGCTAAGTTCTAATCCTGTGGCTATTGATTACATTTGTTGGCAGACTATCAATAAGTATCGCAGAGCAAATCGTTTTAAGATTATTGACCCAGAACCTCCTATATTAAACTATTGTCGTCAGTTGGGCGTAGGGGATTACGATAT
>JAGAOA010000288.1 GCA_017623955.1 Opitutales bacterium | reverse complement strand
TTTTTATACCACGCTGCAGCAATTCCGTAGCGTTTTATTTTGTAATTTATTATTCGTTGTGTAATACCTAAATGACGTGCTGCTTTTGCTGCGTTACCTCTCGAAATCTTTAAAGCTTCGGTTATGAGTTCGCGTTCAAAAGATTCCACCATAGAGTTAAAATCAATATCTTCTCCATAAGGGAGAGTTCGTCGCGTGTACGAAGAACGTATAGAGGCTGGTAAATTGTATCCAGATATAGCTGAATCGCGCGAAGACATTACTGCACGCTCTATACAATTTTCCAATTCTCGTACGTTCCCTGGCCAAGAATATATACTCATCATATTGATTGCGGGCGTGGAAATTCGCTTTATATTTTTTGAATGAATTACATTAAATTTTTCAAGGAAATGTTCTGCTAAAAGAACGATATCGCTCTTCCTATCTTTAAGCGATGGTATGTGTATGGATTTCTTTGAAATTAGAGAATATAAGTTAGCATCAAATTTGTTTGTTTGCATTAAATCTTCAACATCTACACTACTAGCACATATTATGCGTGCCGATATTGCAACAGGTTTGCTATCGCCAAGTCTGATAAATTTACCTGAGCTTAAAGCAGTTGCAAGTGATTTTTGAATTTGCGGTGACAGCGATGTTACTTCATCAAAAAATATAGTTTGTTCTTTTTCTAAACCAAAAAAAGAAAGTGCAGCTATTGCCGAGTTTGGAACTGCAGCACAATTTACTACCGAAAATTCTGAGAATTTTGATTTTTCAGAAATAGAACTAGCAACAAGTTCTTTTCCCGTTCCAGAACGACCTCTAATGAAAACTATATCATTGCTTTTCGAAACTTTTGCAATAAAATCATAAACATTTTGCATAGCACCACAGTTGCCAATCATACAAGTTGGACGATTTGTTTCTACTGTAATGTAAGAACGTCGATTTTCTGCAATCAGTTTATTGCATTCTTCTTTTCGCATATAAACTAGTGCGATAGAATCGGCTATTACATTAGATATTGTTTCTAATATTTCTAAATCAGCATTGAGTCGTTTTTTATCGGCAAATAGGCGTTCGGCACTTATTGTTCCGATGATTTGTTCCATATAGTCAATAGGTACACATAGAAATGATGTATTTTGAATAGGTTCTGCGTGCGATTTTGTTCTGTTTAGAAAGTCTTTGCATTTGGAGATGTCATGTATAACAATAGATTTTGCTTCGTCTACAACTTTACCAGTAATACCTTCGCCTATTTTATAAACTCCACGCTTAATACTTTCCTTATCTAATCCGTAGGCATCTTCAATGAACAAATAATCTCCATTGCGGAGAGTTATAGTCGTTCTAATAAATCCAAGCTTTTGCGAAAGTTCTGATAATGTAGTTGATATGATATCAGATACCTTTTGACGCTTTGCTACCATCGAGCTTATTTTTTCAAGTAAAGCTATTTCTATCTCCTCTGATGGATAGATTTCTGTACTTTCCTTAGTATGCTCGATTTTTTTCATACCTTAACTATTTATTATTTTAGAATTTCTTTCAATAATTTTTAGGCGTTGTGAAAAAAAACTTGTCTAATTTTTTTATAGAGATACATTAGACATAAAAATGTGTACTTATCAGGTAATAGCACGCAGATATAGACCTAAACAGTTTTCTGAGCTGGTTGGGCAGGAACATATTGTAAAAACTCTTTCGAATGCAATAACTTCGGGGAGAATTGGGCATGCGTATCTGTTTGTCGGGCCAAGAGGAACAGGTAAAACAACAGTTTCTCGTTTGTTTGCAAAGGCTTTAAATGCTAAAGGAGGACCGAACATTCATCCAGATGATAACGATGAAATATCGCAGGCAATAATGAATGGTTCATGTATGGATGTTGTCGAAATTGACGGAGCATCTAACAGAGGTATTGATGATATCAAAAAATTGCGTGACGATTGTCAATATGCACCTACTCAATGTTCGTTCAAAATTTATATAATAGACGAAGTTCACTCGCTTTCTGGAGATGCTTTTAATGCGCTGTTGAAAACGCTTGAAGAACCACCTTCGCATGTAAAATTCATTTTTGCTACAACAGAGGCTCATAAGGTTTTAGGAACAATTACTTCGCGTTGTCAACGTTTTGAGTTTCGTCCAATTCCGACTGAAAAAATCGCAGAACATCTAAAGTACATTGCCGAGCAAGAACAGATAGATGTTACCGATGAGGCAATACGAGCAATAGCTAGATTGGCAAATGGTGGTATGCGCGATGCTCAAAGTATATTAGACCAGATGATATCTTTTTGTGGGAAGAAACTTGATATAGCCGATGTTGTAGGTGTTTATGGTCTTGTTAGTGAAGCAGAGATTGAAAAGCTCTTAGAGTTTATGGCTTTGGGCAAGTATTCAGAAATAGTCGAAACTGTTGGTGATTTTGTTGATCGTGGTTGCGATTTGTATCGAGCCTTGTGCGATATGCAGACAATTCTTAGATCTGCAATGATAAAATCTTTTGAAACTGGTAGTTATTCTTTTGGACAAAAAGAGATGTCTAGCGAGCAAATTATGCGAATGTTAGATGTTCTTCAGGGGGCGGAGAAGGGACTAAAAAATGGACTTTCCGAGAAAGCTAACTTTGAGGTTGCACTTTTGAAAGCCGTAGAAGAAAGTAGAGCAAGAGCGATAAATACTTTGATAAAGGAATTAGACAAGCTTTCTGGTGCCGACACCGAAACGCAAAAAAAAAATAATGGGGCTTCTTAAAGCCGTATTAGAAGAAAGTGAATTATTCCGTCAAGCTTATGCGGCAGCAGTTCCAGAGAAGAAGAAAGTCAGAAGTATTTTAAAAGAAGCTGCATCTGAACAGACCAAGAAACTTTTGTTTGATATCAATTCAAATGAGTTTAAGGAAGCCTTAAAGCAAATTCCAGATGAAGTTGTTGACTTAATTTATGCTCAATTAAAAATTCAGCCTCGCCGATTAGTAGAAATTGTTGAAGAACAATCTTTGGAAGATAGTTTATCTGAAAATCAAAATGAATTTATTTCAGATTTTGATCAAGATGACATTGGCGAAAATGAAGATGATTAATGTTTTTTTTTAAAGTAATGTCTATCGAATATAACAGTTTATTTTTAATAATTTTATCAGCAATTTTGGCAGTTATATTGGTGTTTGCTGTTGTTTTTTCAAGAAAGCAACGTCAAATTTTAGAGTCTAAGGTATCCGAATTGGAGAATGAACTCCAAAAGAAAACCGATTTTTTACAAACAACCCTAGAAAATTTAAATAAAGCTAGTGTAAATGTTGCAGTTGCCGAGAATAAAACACAAAACGCTTACGAACAGTTAAAAACTCTCACCTTGCGTTTGAGCGAGTACGAAATTGCAAAAGAGAATTCCGATAAACTTATTGCAGCTCAGGAACGCGAGTTGAAAATTGTGCGTTCAACTCTTGAAGAAAATGAAGTTAGATACCAACAAATGCGAAAGGCTCTAAACGATGATTTTCAGATTTTAGCAAATAAGGTTTTTGATTCTACTCGCGAAAAGTTTGTTATAGCAAATGCAGAGAGATTGTCGGCTGTCGTAAATCCTTTGGCTGAAAACATTGCAGATTTTCGCAAGCGTGTAGAATATATACATGAAACAGAAATACGTTCATCTGAAAACATAGGAGTCCAGATTAAAAGCCTTGCAGAGCTCAATACGAGGTTGTCAGACGACGCTAGAAATTTAACTCAAGCATTGCGTTCTAATAATAAAATTGCTGGTAATTGGGGTGAGACAATTCTCGAACGCATTTTTGAATCTTGTGGATTTATAAAAGATATACACTATCGTACGCAGGTTAATTTTAGCGATACAACAACGCAACAATCTCGCTTAATGCCCGATTTTATAATAGATTTGCCCGACAATCGTTCAATCATTGTAGATTCAAAATTATCGTTGGTTGATTACGCTGATTATTGTGCTAGTGATGATGCTGAAATAAAACGAGTAAGTCTTGAAAAGTTCAAAAAATCAGTGAGAACCCATCTCAAAGAATTTTCGAAGAAGTACAATTCTATTGATGAGGTTGCAAGTTTCAAATTGATGTTTATGCCTGTTGAGTCAGCATACAATTTAGTCATAGAAGCAGATAAAACTTTGTTGAGTGATGCTTATCGCGAAAACGTTTTGATAGTTTCGTCATCGTCAGTTATGGCGATTTTAAAATATGCTCAAATTGCGTATAGAAGTGAAGCATTTGCAAAAAATATCGGCGAATTATCTAAGTTAGGTCGCTATTTGTACGAGAGAATTGATCGTTTTATGAAAACTTTTAATGTAATACAAGATCGTATTACGCAACTGCAAAAAGCTTTTGATGATTCTAAAAAATCGTTAACCGATGGTTCGCAGAGCGTTGCGAATACTGCACGTAGATTTCATGAATTAACATTGAAATCGCTCGATGCTGAAACTAAAAAATTAGAAATAAATTCTGAAGAAAATGAGTAGTGAATTAAAACGTCCAGAATGGATACCCGAAGATGGCGATAAATCAGTGTTTACAACAACAGTGATGTCGGGTGTGAGCCTTCGCAAAGATTCTACAATAGACGATACCGTTACAACGCGTCCACGTGTAAAGCGTCGCAAGCTTTCTGTTCAAGATTATAAAGACGGTATATTAGAAGGCAATAGACCAATTTTAGCGCAAGCAATTACTTTGATAGAAAGTAATAGCCCTGCACATTTTGAAATGGCTCAAGAGTTGCTTACATCGTTGTTGCCTTATACAGGAAAATCATTTCGCATAGGTATAACAGGTGTTCCTGGTGCGGGGAAGTCGTCGTTCATCGAGACTTTCGGTACAATGCTTTGCAAAGAAAAACAAAAGAAAATTGCAGTATTAGCAGTAGACCCATCTAGTTCAATAACAGGTGGCAGTGTATTAGGCGATAAAACTAGAATGGAAAATTTGTCTAGATGTGAAAATGCGTTTATTCGTCCATCGCCATCAGGTTGTATGTTGGGCGGTGTTGCTAGAAAGAGTAGAGAAACAATGTTGCTTTGCGAGGCTGCAGGTTTTGAAGTTATACTTGTTGAAACAGTCGGGGTAGGGCAAAGTGAAGTTGCTGTTCGTTCTATGACAGATTTCTTCTTGTTGATTCAATTAGCTGTACAGGGCGATGATCTACAAGGAATTAAAAAGGGCGTAATTGAGCTTGCCGATGGTATTTTGGTAAATAAGTGCGATGGAAATTTGGTTGAAAAATCTAATTTGAAAAAAGCTGAACTTTCAGGAGTTCTACATTTCTTGACATCTCAGACTCCTGGTTGGAAACCATTTTGCGAAACATGTTCTGCTCATACGGGTATGGGTATGGAACGTGCTTGGGAACTTTTAATGAATTTTAAAAAGACCCTCGAAAGTAGTGGATATTTTCATCAACAACGTGCAAAGCAAAATGTCGAGTGGTTTAAATTCCTAATGGAACAAGAAGTTTTGCGTAGATTTTTTGCAACTGATGGTGTTGAAGATGCTATAAACCATTATCAAAAATTGGTACAATCCTCTGATATTACAGCTACAAAAGCAGTTTATAATATACTTGAATCGTATAAAAAGTAATGAGTAAGGCTAGGCAAAATCTTGTTGCAAAAGTTCTGTCAGAAAAAACAAAGACAGAAAAACAACAACGTTTTGAAGCCCTGCCTAAAGCGTTCTCTGTTGCATTAGAAGATTTTAGTGCTTATTTGAAAATGGAGTTAGGTCGTGGAAAAAATACGATTGATTCTTACTTGAGCGACCTTCTTCAATTTTGTGAATTCGCAACCGACGAAGGTATTACACGTTTTGATGATGTTGATGCTGATTTACTTGTTAATTGGATATACGATATTTCCAAAAACTCCAAGACTACAACCCAATCACGCAAGATAAGTGCGTTGCGAACTCTAGCAAATTATCTTATCGATGAGGAGATTTGGAGTAAAAATTATAGTCAACTTATTGCACGCCCTAAAGTTGTTCGTCAAGAACCTGATGTCTTAGAGTCTGGGCAAATAGACGATATTATAATCGCTGTCGAAGGGGAATCTCCTGAAGCCTATCGCGATAGAGCTATGCTCGAGCTAATTTATTCAAGTGGCTTACGCGTGTCTGAACTTTGTAATTTGCGTGAAAGTGATATTGATGTACAAGAAAAAATTATTCGTATAACGGGTAAAGGAAATAAAACTCGCATTGTTCCTGTTGGAGATTTAGCACTTTCTGCTATTTTAGAATATAAATTGCATAGACATGAGCTTGCTAAAGATAAGTTATGTGCAGAACTGTTTATAACTAGACGTGGAAAGAAAATTTCTAGAAAAACTTTTTGGTATAACTTGAAAAAGTATGCACGAATTGCCGATGTTTCTGGAGCTGTAAAGCCTCATGCTTTACGACATTCTTTTGCTACACATCTATTGCGCAACGGGGCAAATTTGTTTTCAATAAAAGAAATGTTGGGACATTCCGACTTAGCTACAACTCAAATATATACTCAAATTGTTCGTGATGATATTATATCAGAATATAACGCAAAACATCCTCGTTCTAAAATGGATGTAAATTCTGATTAAGATTTTTTTTTACAAAGCCACTACCTAATTTCCTAGTGTTTTGTTATTAACTCTTATATTTTTGTCTTTTTGTTGTTCAGTATCAAATTCTAATATTCTAGAAGCTAAGAACGCACTCAAGTTGCCACAATAAAAGTCGTTTGCGTACTTTTGTGCTATTTCTAGAGTCTTTTGACTTAAACAAATACTTTTTCTAATATGTTTATTTTTATCAGACATAAATATGATTATTTATATTATTATTTATAAATCAACAATTATATTTATATCTTTTATATTTGATTATATTGTGTTATTTTTATGTAAATATTATGCAAATATTACATATTATAATAATTTTATTTTATATGTACATAAAGATTGTTTAAATAATTGAGCTTTTTTTAATTTTACTACTGTTTACTTAGGTAAAATCTCGTATTTTTTACATTGTAAAAAACCATCTTTAGTAGAGACTACTAACATTTCTGGAGTGCGTTCTAATATTATACCAGTTGGATAACTTGTTTCTTTTTTTATTGCGTCAGCTTCCCACAGAATATACCTACACTTTGCGTCTTCAAAGAATGCACCGTTAAAAGGATAACTCACAGCACGTATTAAATTGATAATTTCAAATGTTGATTTTGTAAAATCAATACGACTATCTTCTGGGGTTCTCTTGCCAAAATAAGATGTACTGGTATCGCAAATTTCACTTTGTTTTACAGGTTTAATTTTATTGAGTATCAGATTATCTATATTTTTTGTAAAGATGTCTAATGCTGCTTGCGACACTTTTGGTTGAATATCTTTCACGTACTCATCTTGCGAGAATTCAACCTTTTTTCTATCAATTATATCGCCCGTATCAAAGTCTTTTTCCAGTTTGTGTAGAGATACCCCTGTATAATTTTCGCCATTTATAATTGCCCAATTGAGCGGAGCTCTACCTTTGTAAGATGGTAAGTACGAACCGTGTAAGTTGTATGCACCAATCTGAGCTTGAGAAAATATTTCTTCTGGAATTCTTTTTCTATAATATAACGATAATATTAAATCGGGCTTGATATACTTAAATTTTCTAATCCACTTTGCTGATTTCAAATTGTTTGGTTTAAATACATCAATTCCATATTCCTTTGCTAGGCTTTCCGGAGAGTTAAACCATTCTTTTTCATTCTTATCAAAGTCGTGTGTAAATACAGCAAGTACAAAATAGTCATTTTCTAGTAGATATTTCAAACATTTATATCCCACATCGCCGAAACCAAAGAATACAATTTTTGCGTCTTTTACATTCATATTAAAAACCTATTAGCTCTTTTATTTTATATGGACGCATTGTGTTTGCCGATTGTTGTTTTTTGAATAAATTTAAACTTAATTTTGCTAGAGAAAACACATTATATTTTGATTTTCCCGAATGGCGTTGTGAGTGTAATACTGTTATTTCAATAGGCTTTTTTGCAAACGAATATGCTAAAATAGGGATAAATGCTGAGTTTGAGGCGTTTTTTATTATTTGAGTTGATATGTTTTTCGAGTATCCTCTCAACATACAGCCCTGATCTGTAATGGGGATTTTTGTTATAAATCTTCTAATTTTGTTTATTATTTTAGATGTACAAACTCTAAAAAAAGAGTCGTTTCTGTCTTTGCGGATTGTCCCTATATAATCGTGTTCTTTTTCAAATTGACGATAAATTTTTTCAATTTCTTCAGGAGGATTTTGCAAGTCGGCATCTATTGTGATTTGCAGATTACCCGATGATTTAGAAAATCCAGCAAGAATTGCTTGATGTTGTCCGTAATTTTTTTCGAAGTTTATGATTTTTACGATGTCTTTTTTGCGTTCGTATATCGACATAAGTACATCGAACGATGAATCATTGCTACCATCATTTACAAAGATTACTTCGCTACTTTTATTAATTTTTTCTAGAGTTTTATTTATACGTTCAAACAACGCCAGCAAATTATCTTCTTCGTTGAAGACCGGTACTATTACCGAAATTTCCATATTATCTTCTGCGACGTATTTTTCGCATTTCAACTCTAGGTGCAGCTATTGTATTTTCTTCCAGAACGCCACCAAATGCACACGAAAGAACTAGTGCTTTTTTCATCAAGATTGTACCTGGATGAAGAACACTGTTACAGCCAGCTTCGGCTTGGTCGCCCAAAATAGCACCGAGTTTTCGCATTCCCGTTTCTACTGTTCCTTCTGGAAGTGTGATTGGTACGTTAGCTCTGTCTAAACGCAAGTTTGCACAAATTACACCAGCGCCCAAGTGCGACTTATTGCCTAACACGGAGTCTCCCACATAATTGTAGTGAGGCGTTTCTACATTGTCTAAAAGCATTGCGTTTTTATATTCACACGAGTTACCTATTACACATCCTTCGCCTATAATTACATAACCGCGAACAAAGCACCCTGGTCGCATTCCAGTATTTGCACCAATCCACGCAGGTCCTTTTATAAAGCCAAATGGCGGTAACTTTACTGATGGATGTATGTAAACTTTACCTTCTATTGTAATTCCAGCTGGTATGTCTTTTTTCGATTCTAATTTATCGAAATCTAAATTATCTAGGGCTGTTTTAATATTTTGCACCCACAACCAAGGTTCCATGTCGCCTTTGAAGTATTCTGCAAAATGCTCTAACGATTTTGGTAACGAAAATAATTGTTCGGCTTTCATAAAAAAAACTGTATACAACTTTATACAACTTTTTATTTATAGACAATAAAAAAACGTCTCAAAAGAGACGTTTTTGTGTGTTTATTTAAAATCTAACTTTTTAATGAGGTTATATTTGCGTCGCAATTCGTAGGCATGATCAGAGCAAACTCTATCAACGCCAAGTTCTGCGGCAAATGCTAAATCATCAAGATTTTGAACTTGCCAAACTCCAGTTTTAAACCCTGCGTTCTTTAGGGCTGATATGAAGTTTTTATCAATTTTTCGATAATTGCCAACTGCCACTTGTTCAGCTTTTGCATCTTTTGCAGTTGCAATGATTTTTTCAAGAGTCCAATTATGCATTTTATCTCCCATATTGACTATAAAAAGAGTTTCGTATTTTGGGTATTTTTGTTTGAAATCTTTTATAACTTCTGCATTAAAACTTGTTATCAAAATATTCCAATAATCTAAGCCAGCTTTAATGCGTGCTTGTTCAACTTTATCGGCAAAATCTTTTCCGTAGCCTTTAATTTCTAGTTCGAAACGTTTGTCTTTTGGAATAACGGCAAAAATATCATCTATTGTGGGTAGCTTTACATCTGCATATTTTTTATCGTAATTTGGATCAGTATCTTTTCTACCTTTTAGTGTATTTTTTGCATTTTTTATTTCAGATAAAGTCAAATCGGTTGGAGATTTATCTATATTCCAATAACGTTTAAGTTCTTTACGACCATGAATGCAAACCATTATACCTTCTTTAGTAATAGAGAAGTCAGTTTCAATCATTTGAGCGCCCATATCGTACGCCAACTTTATAGATTCTATTGTATTTTGTGGGGCGAAATCTGTTTCACCTCTATGCGAGTGCATTCTGATTTTTTGTTCTGGCTCCGATTGCGTACACGATGTTAGCAATATGGCTATTGATAATACAAATAAGTTATATTTTTTCATAAGTATATGTGTAAAATTTTTGATATGTTGTTGCAATAATTTTATTCTTATAGATACAAAAAATGCGACACTATGAGATGTCGCACTTTGTTTTTTTTAACTAAAAATTAATCGGCTTCTGCAAAAGATACTTGTTTGATGCCTGCTTGAGCACATGCATTCAATACTGAAATTGACGCTTGGTGTGGAGCGTCTGCGTCAGGATATATTGATACGATTGTAGCAATACCTCCTCTATCCGCACTTTGCTTTAATCTTTTTAGTGTTGAAGCTAATTCTTTAAACTCAACTTTTTTCTTTGCCGATGTTGCAGGAGGGAAAAGTCGATTGCCCAAATTTTCGATTTCTGCACCATTCAAGAAAATACTGCCGTCTGGTGCTATTTCTACTATTTGCTCGCTAGGTAGAACTGCATTTTTTGCGCTAGGTTCTGACACTGCTGGCAACGAGAATAGCAAGTCGGCTTCCTGCTGAATAGGCAAATACATAAAGTAAATGAGCAGTAGGAAGACAACGTCAATCATCGACGTCAAGTCGAAACTATCTTCAGAGTTTAAAACATCGTTAGTTTTTGCTGCCATTGTATTAATCTTTCAATGTTCCGAAAAGGATATTATATACTCCAGCTTCGGCACAGGTTTTCATCAAGTCGTTTACGTACTTATGTGGTGTATGAGCATCGGCTCTTATGTACGCACCTTTGAAACCTGGCACACTATTGCGTGCTATTAGGGCTTTCTTTATATCTTCAAGGCTAGCTGAGAATGCACCCAAGAAGAATGTACCTGTTTCGGATATAGACAAGAACTGTCTATCTCCGACATCATCTGGTACTTTAGCTTCTGGAGCATTTGGCATTGCTACTTGAATCAACTCTGCCGAAGCATAACTTGTTACGGTCATAAAGAACGTAATCAAGAGGAAGACGACGTCAATCATCGGTGTCATTTCGAATTTGTCATCGCCTTCTGGTGCTGTCCAAGTTTTCATAAGTCAATTAGAAAAATAGAATTATTGATTTTCTGCTGGAGCTTCTTCTGCAACTGGAGCTTCTTCAGCGACAGTTTCTTCTACTTGAGGACCATACTTTAGCGATTGCTTGAGAGTAAAGATGAGGTCACCAATGATACGGCTTGAACCAGAAATAATAGCACCATACTTATTTTTGAAGAAGAAGAAGAAGAACATAGCTGGTATACCAACAATCATACCAGTAGCTGTTGTAATGAGAGCTTCTGAAATGTTATCAGCTAGCTTTGATGCAGAACCAGCACCTTCTGTTGCGATTGTATTAAAAGCCTTAACCATACCAGTAACTGTACCATAAAGACCCAACATAGGAGCCAACGATGCAATAACCGATAGATAGTTAATCAAAACGTATGGATTTGCGAACTCTTCAACCGATGCTTCTTCCATTGCAACCGAAATTGCATCTGGATCAATATCGCGGAGGTCTGTGCGCGATAATCCATTACCAATGATATTTGTAATTGGTGATGGATTCTTTTCGCAATAGTCAATAGCTTCTTTAATTTGAAGATTGTTTACCATACCTTCTACTTGTTTTACGCCTTCTGGATTCAAGAACTTCTTTTTGCGTACTGCGATAAAGTTATATACTACAAGTGTTGTTCCGAATATTGCGAACAAACCGAGCGGATACATTGTCCAACCACCAGCTTTCCACATGTCAGCCAACGACTTTTCTTTAACCTGTGGTTGTGCAGGTTGAGCTCCATCCGTTGCAGGAGCATCTGTATATTGTGCAATCGCAAACTGAGCTGCGAATGTCATAGCTAGAACTGATAATATTGTCAGGATTTTTCTTTTCATCTAATTTTTATGTTTAGTGTTTATATTATATTAAAAGTGTAAATTCAAAGAACGAAAATAACGCTCGTTGTAGATAGCATATTGTCTTATTGATTTACTTTATTCAAGCATTTTATCAATTTTTTTTAGCAGTAGGTTGTTTTTCTAGGCGATGTTTCAAGATTTGTATTTGTTCATCGGCATATCCATATACACTAGTGAATGCTCTCCAAGGCAAGAATTTTTCTTTCCCATTGAGTCTATATATGTATGAAGGCTCGAATTCATCGTCAGTTTTATAAGTTTTAAAGTCGGTAGAAATCATATTTTTTTCCTTCACATACTTTACCTTCATTGGTGGATAATCCTTATCCGATGTTTCAATTAATACCATTTGATTTAACATAGCTTTTTTCTTTGTGCCATTCCAAAAGCAGAAGGGAGCTTCTTTCACATTGCCGTATGCAAAGCTACCAGAAATATCTAATTGTTCCGATATTATAGTTTCTGTGACTGGATGATTTTTAATTTCAATGCGATAGGATAGGGCATCGTTGTATGCTCTAATTTAGACTTTGTAACATTCATTTGTATAG
>JAGAOA010000024.1 GCA_017623955.1 Opitutales bacterium | reverse complement strand
TTTGATGAAAACGGCAAAAAATATCTAGACTTTGGTGCAGGTATAGCTGTTACAAGTTTAGGTCATTCTAATCCTAGATGGATAAAAGCAGTTGCCGAACAAGCATCTGCAATAGCTCATTGTTCAAATTTGTATTTGACAAAACCTAATGCCGACTTGTGCGAAGAATTAGTCAAACGTATTGGCACAGGGAAAGTTTTGATGTGTAATAGTGGTACAGAAGCTAATGAAGCACTTATAAAAGCGGCTCGTTTGCATGGATTGAATATCACAGGTGAAGAGGGTAAAAAAACACGAATAATAACTGCCGTAAATTGTTTTCATGGTAGAACGCTTGGGGCAGTTGCCGCAACAGCTCAATATAAAATTCAGCATGGTTTTGCTCCATTGTTGAGTGGTTTCTCGTATGCAGATTTTAACGACTTAACGAGTTTTGAAAAACAAATGGGTGATGATGTTGCAGCTGTCTTAGTTGAGCCAGTTCAAGGCGAGAGTGGAGTAACTCCAGCAACAAAGGAATTCTTGAAAGGCTTGCGCAAGTTGTGCGATAAATACAATGCAATGTTGCTTTTTGATGAAGTTCAGTGCGGTGTTGCACGTTCTGGAAAATTTTTGGCTTGTCAAAAATATGGGGTAAAGCCTGATGGTGTGTCTATGGCAAAAGGGCTGGCTGGTGGTTTCCCTATCGGTGCTATTTGGCTTAGTAAGAAGTATCAAGATTTGTTTACGCCAGGTACTCATGGAACAACATTTGGTGGAAATCCTTTGGCATGTGCCGCTGCATTAGCAACGCTTAAGGAAATTGATTCTAAAAAATTAGCTGATAATGCAACAAAGCTTGGCGAAAAGTTGTCTAAGGGATTGAAATTGATTGTAAAAAAATATCCACAACAGCTTGTGCTTGAAAGAGGGGTAGGGCTTATGCGTGCAGTTATTTTTACCGATAATTATGTAAATGTAGCTGTTTGTAGAAATCTTCGTGATAACGGTTTACTTTTGATTCCATCAGGAGCGAATGGTTTGAGATTTTTACCGCCACTGTCTGCTAGTTCGGCTGAAGTTGATAAAGCTTTGAAAATTTTTGAAAAAACAATAGAAAGACTCTAAATAAAAATGGTTCGTTCATTCTTAAAAGATACAGATTTTTCACCATCAGAAGCTAGGGAAGTTTTTGATTTGGCAGCTCGCTATAAGGCAACACGTTCATCTGGTATTATAGACGTGTTGAAGTCGGAGAGTTGGGGTGTGTTGTTCTTCAAGAAAAGTACTCGTACAAGATTGTCGTTTGAAGCTGGACTGTATGAGCTTGGAGCTCATCCAATGGTTATGAGTTCAAACGATCTACAAATATCGCGTGGTGAAACAATAGAAGACACTGCTAGAATAATGGGTCGTTTCTTGCATGGTTTAGTGATAAGAACATTTGAACAGGAAATTGTTGAGAAATTTGCAAAGTATTCTGGCTTGCCAGTAATCAATGCTCTTACAGATTTATTGCATCCGTGCCAGAGTTACACAGATATGTTTACTATGACCGAATTTTTTAGCGATGGTAAACCTACATCAGAATCTATCAAGGGTAAGAAGTTTGTGTTCTTTGGCGATACTGCTTGTAATATGGCTTATTCTTTGGCGTTGGCTGGTGCTATGTTTGATGTAGAAGTAGTACTTTGTGGTCCAGAAGAGTTTAAGCCTGAACCAGTCTTGAATAAGTTGTTTAAAGATGCAAAACTTGCACCTACATGGTCTTTTACATCCGACCCAATAGAGGCAGCACGCAAGGCAGATGTTCTCTATACTGATGTTTGGGTAAGTATGGGAAAAGAAGATGAAAAAGCTGAACGTATAAAGACAATGTCGCCATATCAGGTAAACGATACGCTCTTTAAGGTAGCAAATAAGAATTCACTATTTATGCACTGTTTGCCAGCTCACGCAGGCGAAGAAGTTTCGCAAGAAGTTCTTGACGGCAAACACAGCGTAATATTTGATCAAGCAGAGAATCGTTTGCACGTCCAAAAGGCAATCGTAAGTTATCTAGTTGGTAAGAATCGAGAGCTTGCAGGTAAATAAAACATCAAAAAAACTTTACAATTATCAAAAAAGTATTAGCCTTTTAGGCAATAATTTCTTAAAGGAGTAAATAATGAAAATTGTTTTAGCATATTCTGGAGGTCTAGATACCTCAGTGTTAGTAAAGTGGATAAAAGACCGCTTTAATGCGGAAGTTATCACATTCGCTGCTGATGTAGGTCAAGGCGAGGAGCTTTCAGGCTTGGCTGAAAAAGCAAAAGCTACTGGAGCGTCGGCTCACTATACAGTCGATTTAAAAGATGAATTTGTTTCAGATTTCATCTATCCTATGATTAGAGCAAATGCGATTTACGAAGGTCAATATTTCTTGGGAACTTCAATTGCACGTCCTTTGATTTCAAAAGCTCATGTGGAAATAGCTCGTGCTGAAAAGGCTGATGCGGTTGCTCATGGTGCAACAGGTAAAGGTAACGACCAGTGCCGATTTGAAATTGCGTATGCAGCACTTGCTCCAGATTTGCAAATTATCTCGCCTTGGAGAATGGATGAATTTCGCGAAGCATTCCCAGGCAGAAGTGAAATGATTGAATATTGTCGTCAACATAATATCAATGTTCAAGCATCGGCATCTAAGCCATATTCAATGGATAGAAATATGCTGCATATTTCATACGAAGCTGGCATTTTGGAAGATCCATGGTTTGATCCAACAGTTCCAGAAAATAAGGATATGTTCAAGACAACCGTTGCACCTGAAGATGCTCCAGATAAGCCAGTCTATATTGAATTAGATTTCGAAAAGGGAGATTGTGTTGCTATCGATGGCAAGAGAATGAAGCCTTCAGATATTCTCGTAACTTTGAATAAAATTGGTGGAGATAATGGCATAGGTAGAGTTGACATTGTTGAAAATCGTTTTGTTGGTATGAAAAGTCGTGGTGTTTATGAAACACCAGGTGGAACAATTCTCGAGTTTGCACACCGCAATGTAGAAACTATTACAATGGATAGAGAAGTTATGCATTTGCGTGATTCTCTCATTCCAAAATATGCAGAACTTATTTACAATGGTTTCTGGTATGCACCAGAACGTGAAGCGTTACAGGCACTCATCGACAAGAGCCAAGAATGTGTAACAGGTACAGTACGTCTAAAGCTCTACAAAGGTAATATTACTTGTGTTGGTAGAAAGAGTCCATTGAGCTTGTATGATGAAAATATCGCAAGTATGGAAGGCGTAAAGAGCGAATATAATCAAAATGATGCAACAGGTTTTATCAAGTTGCAAGCATTGCGTTTGCGTCAACGTGCTCGCAAGCAAGGTGTAAGTGAAGATATTTTCGCAACAAAAACTAAACTAGTACGCGAATAATAAAAAGAATGAAAAAATTTTTAGCATTATCACTTTTGCTAATCCGACTTCGTCTTGAATTCGGCAAGGTAAGTTGTGAAATCTGCTAAAGATATATTTATAAATTAAATTTCAAGCACGATTTCACTTTTTAGGCAATCGTGCTTTTTTATTACAAAAGGATTTTTTATGAAAGATTTTTCAGGCAAATATACAAGACGTTTCAATTTCAAAATCGAAAACCGCCAGTGGCCAGATAAACATATAGAGCGTGCACCAATTTGGTGCAGTGTGGATTTGCGTGATGGCAATCAAGCTTTGGCTATTCCGATGAATGTTGATGAAAAAATGAAGTTGTATAATACTTTGTTGAACATCGGCTTTAAAGAAATAGAAGTGGGTTTTCCCGCTGCTAGTGATACAGAGTTTAAGTTTTTGCGTAAACTTATTGATGAGAATTTGATTCCCGAAGGGGTTACAGTTCAGGTCTTAACGCAAGCCCGTGAGCATCTAATAAAGAAAACATTTGAGGCACTAAAGGGATGTAAGAGTGCTATTGTTCACTTGTACAATAGTACATCTGCTCTTCAACGTAAGGTTACCTTTAATATGTCTCGCGAAGAAATTATTGAAATTGCCCGACAAGGTGCTAAATTGGTGCGTGCAATGGCTGACGAAGCCGAAGCAAGCGGGACTCACATTCGCTTAGAGTATTCGCCAGAGAGTTTTAGCGATACAGAACTAGATTTTGCTTTGGAAATCTGTGAAGAAGTTAAGGCTATCTGGAAACCTACTCCAGATAATAAAATAATCATAAACTTGCCCGAAACAGTACAGTATAATCCTCCAAATATTTATGCCGACCAAATTGAATGGATGAGTACTCACATATCTGATAGAGATTGTGTTGAAATCAGTTTGCACGCACATAATGACCGTGGTACAGGTGTTGCAGCAACTGAACTTGCCTTGACAGCTGGTGCAGACCGCGTAGAAGGTACACTATTTGGCAATGGAGAACGCACAGGGAACCTCGATATCGTTACAGTTGCTTTAAATATGCACGCTGAAGGTATTGAATCTGGATTAGATTTTTCTAATCTTCCAGAAGTGAAACGCATATACGAAGAATGTACACGTATGCAGGTTCCTCCACGCCATCCATACGCTGGAGACTTAGTCTTTACTGCTTTTAGTGGCTCACATCAGGACGCTATCAAAAAAGGTATGGATTTGCGTCGTCGCAAAAATATAAGTTCTTGGGAAGTTCCTTATCTGCTCATTGATCCAACAGATATTGTATGTTCGTACGAGGCTATTATTCGGATCAATTCGCAGAGTGGGAAAGGTGGTGTTGCATATATTTTGTCAGATAAATTCCATCTCGAGCTACCAAAGTCTATGCACCAACAAGTAGGCGATTTTGTCAATTCTGAGGCTGATAAACTTGGTAAAGAACTTTCTCCAGATGAAATATACGATATTTTCAAACAAGAGTTTGTCGAAAAAACACAACCCTTGAAGTTGTTGTCCTATAAGGATGAACGCTATGGTGATTCAGATTCTCACGAAGTAAAAATCTATGCAGAACTTTTGAACAATGGTGAAAAAATCGAAATTTCTGCAGTGGGAAATGGTCCAGTAAATGCGTTTGTAAATGCATTAGAATCTAAAGGATTGAAAAACTTTAGACTTATTGATTATTGTTCTCACGCCATAGGTTCTGGTTCAGCCACAAATTCAGCGGCATACATTTGTTTGGAATCGCAAATAGACAAACGTAAAGTTTGGGGTGTCGGAATGCACTCAAATATTGAGCATGCCGCGTTAGATGCTCTTGTTTGTGCAGTCAACCGTATTTAAAACGTGCGAGGGCGGTGCCTCGATTGCGAAAAATATTTATATAAACACAAAGAGCTTTTCTAAGAAAAGCTCTTTTTTATATAAATACGCAATCGAGGCACCTCACAGCTTATGGAGCGTTTGTTCGGGTGGGCAGTGCGTAGCACAGCTCCACCAACT
>JAGAOA010000287.1 GCA_017623955.1 Opitutales bacterium | reverse complement strand
CATTAGATAAAAAAGCCTTGTATGCATTAGATGAAGCTGGGTGTGTGTTGTGCCATAGTAAGAATGCAAAATTGCCTTTTTATGCAAAAATACCATTGATAAATATTCCAATTAAGGCTGATATTTCTGAAGGACTAAAATACTTTGATATAACCGAAGCTATCGGAGATATCAAATTAGGAAAGCCTGTAAATGAAACAGTCCTTGCAAAAATAGAATATGCAGTAAAAAATGGTTCAATGCCACCATTAGCATTCAAGTCTGTTCATTGGAAAAGCAATGTAACAGAAAACGAAAAGCAAGTTATTCTTGAATGGGTTGCCGAACAAAGAAAAAAATTAAATGCAAATTCTGGAATTGCCCCAAAGTTTGCAAACGAGCCCGTATGGCCCATTCCAGAAAACTTGGATGTTGATTTACAAAAAGCCAAACTCGGTTCAATTTTGTATCATCACAAGGCTCTATCTGGCGATGAATCTGTCTCTTGTGCAACGTGCCATCCATTAGATAATGCGGGTGTTGATGCTCTTCAAACTTCTACTGGTATTCGCAAACAAAAGGGCAATATTAATGCACCAACAGTCTTTAATGCAGCCTTCAATGTAAAGCAATTCTGGGATGGACGTGCAAAAAATCTTGAAGAACAAGCTGGAGGACCACCATTAAATTCAGTTGAAATGGATGGAGGTTCGTGGGAAGAAATTGCAAAGCGTCTTTCAAAAGATACATCATTTGCAAACGATTTCAAAAAAGTTTATCCACAAGGCTTTACCAAAGAAACCATAACCGATGCAATCGCTCAGTTTGAAAAAACTCTTATTACACCAAACTCGCCTTTCGATAAATATCTAAAAGGCGATGAAAATGCTATATCAGCAGAAGCAAAAAAAGGTTATGAAATATTCAAAGCTGCGAACTGCTCTGTTTGCCATGCTGGAAAGAATTTGGGTGGTCAAACATTTGAGTACATGGGCTTGGTTGCAAACTATTTTAACGATAGAGGTAACGTTGGTAATATAAATGATAAAGGGCTAGTATCGTTTACTAAAGATGATAGAGACACTCATAAATTTAAAACACCTACCCTGCGAAATGTTGCACAAACTGCACCTTATTTCCATGACGGCTCGACAAAAGAATTAGATGAAGCAGTTGATATAATGGCAAAATATCAAACAGGTGTTAAACTCACCGAGGAAGATAAGAAAAACCTAGTCAAATTCTTAGAATCGCTATCTGGAACGTGGCAAGGCAAACCTTTAAAAAAATAATAAAAGCCCCGCTTTATGCGGGGTTTGCTGTATAAATTCATATTATTTAAATGCAACAAACACACCATAAAACGAGTTATAAAGTTCGTATTGCAGATGCAGACGCTCAAGCAAAGTTAAAAATTCCATCATTGTTTGAAATGTTGCAAGAAGTTGCCACAGAGCATGCACAAATACTCGGAGTAGATTTTAATGCATTGTCTCCAATGGGACTAAGTTGGGCATTATCTAAAATGTCGGTAGAGCTCCACCGAATGCCATTATGGAATGAAAGAGTATATATAGATACTTGGCCATCACAACGCGAACGAATTGTAACCTATCGTGAGTTTTCTGCTATCGATGCACAAAACAACCCATTATTTTCAGCTCGCTCACAGTGGGTATTGTTCGATTTAAATACTAGACGATTAGCTAGAATGGAACGCATTGCAGAATTTCCGCGCGATGAACAAAATCTAGCCACTACCGAAGATTTTTCTGAACTATTGTTACGCCCCGAAGCAAATTCTCCATTTGTTGAATGCTATGTTAGGAATAATGATATCGACCTCAATGGGCACGTAAACAACGCCATATACGTAGTTTGGGCAATTCAAGCATTGGACGATATTTTTCTTAAAGAAAAAACGCCCAAAAAGATACAAATAAATTTTTTAGAAGAGGTAAAACCGCACGAACAAGTAAAATCTATATATCAGATAAAAGAAGATAAGACCTTGCATAGTATAGTTAATGCAACAACTAATAGAGAAAGTGCTAGAATAAACATTAAATGGATATAAAAATCTTGCGTAGCACTGACTAATAGTATTCTATTTGTATTATGAATTTGTACGTTTCAACATATCTATTAGCAGTTATATCAATGCTCCTATGTGTGATTTTTGCAATAAAAACCGACGATTGCGAAAAAATGATGATGTCGTTTTTGCGTAGTACAAAAGCCGCTGTTATATTTTTTGGTGGCAGTGGACTTTGGTTTTTATTTCAACTCTCTCAGTTGGGAGAAGCCGATTTTGGACAAATAAAAGAATACCTAATTGCAATATTTGCAGTTGCTGGAGTCTTGGCATTCTTTTATCTAAATGACTTTCTTTCGGTACGAGGCGTTTGTATTTTAATACTCCTTTTGGCTAGACAATTTTTAGATAGTGCCTTTATGCAAGAGCCTCAATCGCGTCTAGTATTGGTAACACAAACTTATATATGGGTACTTATTGCTATATACTTAGGAGCTGTACCCTATCGTTTAAGAGATTTCTTCAATTATATATATCACGATAAGATACGAGCCAAAACTTTGGGTGTAATATTTGGAGTCTGTGCATTCTCTTTAATTGTAAGTTCTATTTTTTATTGATATGAACAATCTTCTTTTAATTATTAGTGGACCAGCCGGAAGCGGTAAAAACACAGTGTCCGAACGTCTTATGGCAGAATTCCCTGATGTAAAGAGAGTAATCACCTC
>JAGAOA010000286.1 GCA_017623955.1 Opitutales bacterium | reverse complement strand
TCTACCTTAGGTTGTTCAACTTTAGGTTGTTCTACCTTAGGTTGTTCAACTTTAGGTTGTTCTACCTTTGTTTCAGTTTTAACAGCTTGAGATTTATTTGATACTGGAATTATGATAGTTTGTCCCGCACGAAGTTTTCGTGGATCAGAAATATTGTTGCGTTTTTTTATGGCCGAAATTTTAACAGAGTATTTTGTAGCAATCAACCCTAGAAATTCTCCCGATTTTACAACGTGGGCAACTTCCCCGTCTTTTGCTACTGGCGTGTTTTTTGTGGCATTCTTTGCAGATGTTTTTTCTGCACTTTGATTTGCAGATGATTTTATTACATTGAGTTTCTGTCCAATTCTGATGTTTGCATTCTTGAGATTGTTTACTTGCATTAGTTGAGCAACACTCATACCATTTCTGTAAGCAATTTTCGAGAGAGAATCGCCTTTTTTGACGATGTATATAGATAAATCTTCACCAACTGAAGTTGGTTGAATATCTTGTTTTTGAGCCGCATCAATAGCTGGATTCGTTTCACCAGCCTGTATTTTTAATTTCTGACCTATGTAGATAGAGTTAGCATTCTTCAATGAATTCAACTCTATGATTTTTGCAACTTTAACATTGTGTTTTGATGCAATTTTAGAGAGCGAGTCGCCTTTCTTTACAACGTATGTAATAGTTTTTGCGTCCTTTTCTATTGGTTCAACTATTTTTTTTGTAGGTTCGATAGGCTTAACTACTACGTCTGTGTCTGTTGGAGGATTGATGATGCTATTGTTAATAGTAGTATCATTATCTGCTAATGGGGTTGTTGGAATGGTAGGATTTGCTCTCAATGTAGGGTCTCCTTCTTTTATTTTTGTTTCAGAAGGCTCCACTATTGAGGTATCATTGTTTGAAATTGTAGTTACCTCTTCCGTTGAAGAAGTTGCTTCATTTTTTACTTCTTCTGATGAATTGCATCCTGCTTGAATAAGTAGGATACCGATTACTGCGGCATGTAGTGCTATAATTGTTGTTAGTGCTACTGATTTTTTCATATTGCTGTCTATTGTTATTATTTTTTTATTAAATTATTACATTTTTTTTGAATTCTTCAAACACAAAACTGCATTTTGAAAAGATTTTCCTCGTTCTGCATATCCTGCGAACATTCCAAAACTAGAAAATGCAGGCGAAAACACTACGCATCCGTCTTCGAGTGCTAATTTATACGCATTTTCTACGGCTTCCGACATATTTTTTGCGATTTTGACATTTATTGATTTCTCTTCTAGAAGTTCTTTTAGCTTTTCAGCTGTTTGACCAATCACAATCGCACCTTTGCAATAAGTTGCAATGCAATTTATCAATTCTGTTAAATCGCAATACTTATCTTTTCCACCTCCGAGCCAGATGAGATTTTTTTCATTAGCTAATTCTTTAATTGCAGCTATTGCTGCATGCGCATTTGTTGCTTTAGAGTCGTTGTAAAATTTTACTGTGCCGATTTTTTCAGGCAATGAAAATCTGAATTTCGGAAGTTCGAAGTATTTGCATGCTTGTTCTAGAGAAGTTTCATCCAACGATAATTTCTGCCATAAGCACTTTGCTATGGAATAATTTTTTGCCTGAATAGTGCTAGAAAATGGAGCAGGGGCTTTTTGTAGCTTTTCTTCATCTAATATTTCTGTGAACGTCGGTAACTTGTAAGCAAAATTATTTGCATATTTTTCCACGCTAGAGCCAGCTATGAATATTTCTTTAGTCAATGCTTTAACAAGATTTACTTTTGCGTAGAAATACTCTTCTAGGCTTTCATGCCAATCTAGATGGTCATAGTCAAAGTTGGTCCATAACACAGCATCTGGATGTAAATACTTTAATCTCGAAGTTTGAAAAGAACTCAGTTCGCAGATAGCTATTGTCTCATTATCAAAATCATTTTCTGCACATATTTGCGACAGAGGTGTTCCGATATTTCCAACCGATATTGCCTTTTTTCCTATAAAATTTAATGCGTGTGTTAAAAAACTTGTAAGTGTAGTTTTGCCATTTGTTCCCGTTATAGCAATTATTTTACCTTGCCATACTAATGCCGATAAATCTGTTTCACAGATACATTCCAAATTGTTTTTTTCTGCAATTTCTATCCATTTATGATTTGGACGAAACGCAGGAGAATACACTACAAGTTTGTGGTCTCTTACTGAATTTTCTGTAAAACACTTGTTCAGATTCTCCGCATATGTTACACATTCTACTCCGATTTTATCAAGAAGATTTTTTACAGCAATCCCACTTACGCCTGCTCCGAAAATTGCAACAGGTTTATTTGCAGTAAGCTTCAAAATCTTTTGTTTGTCTATCATTTTATCGAAGTTTTAACGTGGCTAATCCGGCTAGTGCAAATATCAACGACATTATCCAGAAACGCAATACTACCTTATTTTCTTTCCAATTCATATATTCAAAGTGATGATGTATCGGAGTGCACAAGAATACACGTTTGCCAGTAGTTTTGAATGATGCAACTTGTATTATTACAGAAGTTGCTTCCATCACAAAAATACCGCCTACAATAACAAGAGTGATAGGTTGTTGTACCAAGAATGCTAATGTTCCGATAAGTCCACCTAAGGCTAGAGAACCTGTATCGCCCATGAACACTTCAGCTGGATAACAATTATACCACAAGAATGCAAGGCTTGCTCCTACTAATGCACTACAAACAACAGTCAATTCACCACATTCTGGAATTTGTTTGAGGAATAGATATTGTGCAGAGATAGCGTCACCTGCAACATACGCAAATATAGCGTACGTTATGGCAACAGTTATAGTGCAACCTATTGCAAGCCCATCAATTCCATCTGTGAGATTTATTGCATTGCTTGAACCTGCTATAACAAAGAATAAAAATACAAACATTATAGCAATTGGCATTGTTGCAATTAGAGGGTGTTTTAAAAATGGCACATATAATTCTCGAAGAAGGAAATCGTATTTTGAGAAATATAAAATTGTAATGACCCCAGCAACAGCACAAGTTTGAACAACTAGCTTTATCTTGCCCGACACTCCTTTGCTATTCTTTTTTACAACTTTTAGATAATCGTCTGCAAAGCCAAGAGCAGTTAATAAGGTATATACGAACATTGATGCTAGAACTAACGTGTTCGGTTTTGCAAATAACAATACAGATATTGACACTGCAAGATAAATTATAATTCCGCCCATAGTCGGAGTTCCTTTTTTACCTTCGTGTAAATCTGCAAGTTTACCTACTTCTTCCTTTGTGCGGAAACTTTGACCAAATTTTAGAATTTTTAGTTTTTCTATAATTTTTGGAGCAATCATTACTCCTAGTATAAAAGCGATAGTCAGAGCCAATCCACAACGAACCGTCAAGTATTTGAATACTCTTAACGGACCCCAAAAAGCCTCAAAATTAGAAAGCTGATAAAACATTAAAAATCTCTTTCGTCTTCAGAATTTTCTTCGTCTATTTCATCTTCGTCAAATTCGTCAATGTTTTCATCTTCGAATTCTTCGTCTTCAGATTCTTCTTCGATGCTTTCTTCTTCTTCAGAAATGTCTTCATCAAATTCATCAACTTCTTCGGTTTGATTTTCAATGTTTTCATTTCCTGAAATTAATTTGTCAATCTCATCAGGAAGTGCTTTTTCAAGCTCGCAAACGCGACTTCCTTTTATGAACACAAAACCATCTTCAAAACTTGATAACAAATCTTTTGCCTCGGCAGAAGTTGCAAATATTGTGATATCATCTTCACTCCATCCAGAATCGAGTAATCCAGATTTATATATTTCAGCATTAGATGCAATTAGGATAACCTTGTCTCCTTCATTATAAACTATATTAGAACCAATTTCTTTGTGATGACGATGCGTAGCCAATCCTAATTCAGCCATAGTTCCAAGTACATATAGTTTCTTTTTATTTTTAGCAACTACTGAAAAATTATTTAGAGCATCTCTCATAGAAGTTGGCGATGCATTATAACAGTCTATGTAGAAGCTAGCTTTTTCTGTTTCAACTATACTACCACGCATTGGGAATGGTTTGATAGATTCAATTTTGGTAGCTAATTGTTCTTCTTTTGCTCCTAGCATCATACTTACAGCTATGGCGAGTAGGAGATTTTCAATCATACCCATACTCATTCTAGAAGCTTCAAAGTAAAATTCATCACCACCTTCTACACACATATCGATACCGATTGAATCTTTATCAACATTAGAAAGCGTATATCTAAACACTGCATCTGCTTTAACTTCTGGTGCATCGGCTGAAGCTATTACAGCTTTTTTGCATTTAAGTTCGTCAAAAGCTTTCCAACTTAGTAGATTTTGATGTATTACACACCAACCATTTTCCGATACAAACGCTGGCAATATAGCTTTCTCGCGTGCTACTGCCGATACTTCCTTAAAACGTTCTAAATGAGTCAACCCAACATTTGTGACAACCGCGATGTCTGGTTCAATCATTTCAGCAAGTTCCTGCATTTGATTTGGGCCACCGACTCCAGCTTCAACAATGGCGATTTGATTTTGACGCATATCGATTTTTGTCAAAGTCAAAGGAACACCTATTTCATTGTTGTAATTTTTTTCTGTTACTGTTGGATTTTTCCACGATAACAACGTTGCCAGCATTTCCTTTGTAGATGTTTTGCCACACGAGCCCGTTATAGCCACAACAGGATTTTCATATCTTAAACGATGGAATTTAGCAATTTTTTGCAAAGCTTCTAATGAATTTTTTACAACTAGTACAGGAACGGGAACATCTAATTCTTTTTCAGCTATAATTGCTGATGCTCCATTTTCAATTGCATTTGTAGCGAAGTCGTGACCATCCCTTTTGGCTTTAAGTGCAACAAAAGCGAAGTCTGTTTCCAT
>JAGAOA010000285.1 GCA_017623955.1 Opitutales bacterium | reverse complement strand
GGATCTCTTTTGTAGATAGCGAACATACAAACACGATGGTATTTCAAAAATTCTGCCTGTTTTGAATGCAAATTTCACATCGCGTATAAAATCTACCATTGTTCTACGAAGCATATCTATATAAGAAAACCCATTACCTAAAATTTTTCTATCAGCCTTCCCCTCGCCTTTAAATCTTCTAATAAGGGACTCTATATTGTAATTATGCGAATGCTCAACTTCAGCTTCTGGTACATATATAACTTTAAAATTGTTTTCGCGAGCTGTTTTTGCAAACATAATATCTTCTGAAAAATTCAAAGAATCGTCAAAGTTTATGCTCTCAAAAACTTCAGCCGACACTGCCGAACTTGCCATTGAAAAGAAATTATTTGAAGAACACTTATCTTTGGGGAATGCGTGTAAATAATCGCTTTTTACCCACAATTTTGCATCTTTGCGAGCAATTTGACGTGCATAACAAACATCTGCTCTGCCACTTAAAATTGGAGATATTAAGGTTTCAAGCCAATGTTCATTTTGAGGAATCGCATCAAGATTATTAAAGACATAAAATCGGCTTTTACAAGTGCAACTGCCAAATTTAAAATTTTCCCAGGAATGTATGCACCTTCTGGAATATCTACAACTTCTATATTTTTATATTCATCGTAAATTTGTCGAGTTCCATCGGTTGATGAGTTATCAAAAGCAACAATTTTGAAGTCAGTAAATGACTGCGCAAGCAAGGCATCTAATGTTTGCTTAGTAAAAGCAATATCGTTTCTACTTCTTACTATTACAGCAACATTCATTTTGAGGTTTCTCCCAAAAATCGTGATAGAATCATAGCTACAATATATTTGCGTTCATTCTTAGAC
Organism: Opitutales bacterium; assembly: GCA_017623955.1. The sequence continues at coordinate 16,847 of JAGAOA010000285.1, read as the reverse complement.
AACACAAACAAATAAGCTAAGCCCAAATAAAGCAAACCAGAAATAAAGTAAGCAATAAATAAAGCAAATATAGACCAAGAATCAGGACCAAACAATTTTTCTATACCAAAACAAAATGTTCCTGTAATAAGAGATATAATAAATGGTTTTGCATAGATTGCCCATAAATCATTAAAGCCAATGTTAAGTTTTTTGAATGCAACTGGAAAAATTACCACCACAGAAATTAATAAGTTAGGAATCAACGCAGCCCACGCGATACCAATTGTGCCAATTTTTTTACATAAATATATTCCAAGAGTAATTGTTAAGATTGTCTGAATTGTGGAAGACATTGCAATAAACTTGTGTTTGCCTGAAACTTGCAAATACCGATACGGAACATTTCTCACTGCGCAATACACAAATTGCGACACTAAAAATATTCTGCAAATAGAATTTATTTCTGGAGTACAAAAACCAAACAACACTTTTAGCGTTTGAGGTGTTAATACAAAAAATAGTGTCGTTGCTCCAAAAGATACAAAAGAACTAAAACGCATACCATTTACAAGAATAGTTTTTAAACCATCTAAATCGTTTTTCTTTGCAAGATTTGACGCAACTGGAATTACATTATCTTGAAATTGCGACGATAAAGATTGCGACATCTCCGGTAATCTTGTTCCAATTTGATACGCACTAACGGAAGGCAATCCCAATATTGAACTAAGAATAAAGCGATCTGTTTTTGCAGTAATTAACATCGCAAGCGAATTTAAATATACAAAAAAGCTGAAATTCCAAATTTCTTTAAAAACGCTAAAATCTATGCGTGGTAAGAGTTTAAATGTAGGAATCTTTTTCTTTACAATAAATGCTAAAAATGCAGTAAAACCAACATTCATTATGCTAGAGAAAATCACAAAATGAATAAATTTTGAATGAGCAACAATTAAAGCGTATATCCCAAAAATCTCGACAATTCTTAAGATTATCATCACTATATTTTTCAGATAAATTAATCGCAATCCTGTAAGAATATCAACAAAAGTTGAAAGAGGGAAAAGTATAGCCATTCCAATTCCAAAAATTAAAAGAGCAAGTTTGCAGTCGTACATAATTATGGGATTAGAAATATTTGTCCACACTCCCATATTGAAAACCCCAAGTCCTACAACTCCTAAAATAATTACAGAAACAGCAAAATATGCAAACATCACAACAGATATTATCTTATTGTATTTTTCAGGGTCGGTATCGAAAAGATGTTCTGCTGTAAATTTTTGAACAGTAGCACCAAAACCAAAATTAAAAACGGCAACATAAGTAAAAAACGCCCAAAGAATGCTCCAGAATCCGTAATAATCTTCGCCTAAGGCTCGATACAAAAAACGCGTAATTAAAATCACATATATTATGCGAATTGCAATTAATGCGTAATTCGATAGCGTATTTATCGCTACAATTCTATTTAAAGATTTATCCATTTTTCAAATTTTCGATATCTATTTTCATTAGTGTAAAGAAATCTTTTACGCTTTTAGGTTCGATTTGAGGAGCTTTTGTTGAAAGCAAGCATGCGTAAGAATCGACAGCCTTAGGAGAATACCCGTGCATTCCATTTAGGGCTTTTGAGCCCAAGTCGCACGGAGAAATTTGTACACCTTCGTCCATTAGAAAAATATCTTCACCATATTTTGCATTTGGAAAGTTTATTCCGTAACGAATTTTTTCTTCTGCTGAAATGAATGAGCCTTTGCAAGATTTTAATGCACTTCGTATTTTATCTTTTACTTCTTCAGAGTTTGTCGGATACCAAAATCGAGCCATTGTTGAATCAAAAAACGACACATAATCTTTGTCAAATTTCAAATTGAGCGATTTTATTATTTCAACAAAATTACAAACTTCTTTAGTTGGTGTCATTCCATGATCTGAAATTATTGTAAAATCGAATTTAGCAGAATTGTTTTTTAGAAAATGCAATAGTTCTCGAATTTTTTTTGCATAGTCATTTATACGATTTTTTACAGCATCTTCATCAAAAACATTATCGTGCATAAAAGAATCGAACGCCCCACTATATATAAAGGCAAAATCCACCCCCGATTTTATAGCGTTTTTTGCATCCGATATATTTTGCGACTCTCCTTTACGCCAATCAGAAATATGATACCTTAAGCCAGATTCTTCTAAGACATCGCACAAATTCTTTATTGGAGTAAGACCTCCTTTTACAAAAATATCCTGTTTTTCACAATAATCAAAGTATGGCAATCTATCAAAAGGGACTCCATAAAGGCTAAAATAACCAGTATAGCCCAAAGACTTTGCAATAAACTTTGATATTATACGTCTTACTCTTCCCCTATTAAATAAACATTTAGGATGAAGCCCTGCTCCAAAAAAATATTTTAAATACTTAAATTTTTTGAATGGCGAATTTTTTTCATCGTAGTAGAAGAAAGAAAAATGCCCGTGTTTATCTGGATTTTCACCCGACAAAATAGTTGGCATTGCAGTAGAAGAATATCCGAACTGCATTTCAACTTTTCTTCTATGCAATAACTCTTTTTCTAAGAAGTTGTAGCGATTTACAAGTTCCCAGCCAAGAGCATCAATAAACATATATACCGAAATTCTTTTCATCGAGAAATCTTTTTTAATTTTTCAGATGTGTTTATTCTAACGTTAGTCATTGCTGCAACTATTGCAAACATTATCATAAGTTCATACGAATTTGTTTGTTGCTTTAAAATCCACTCGAAGCAAGATTGTCCGTAAACTGCAGTTAATGCTCCTAATACACCAACTGCCATATAAAAACCTCCAGCCTTTTTATATGCTTTTATATTTTTTATATTCTGCCAGTAATAATAGATAAACCAAAGCAAGAGAGCCCCGAAAGTAATCCAGCCACATTCCGCCGCAACAAGTAAATATATGGTTTCAACAATTCCACTTTTAAAATCTTCATCAGGACGTTTTATGCCTGTATTTTCCCAATAGGTATATGGTGGATTTATCTTTAAGCCCCAATTATTTAAACCAACTCCAAAAAATTTATCTTCTGCCATATTAAGAGCAGCTTTTGCAAAGGCTACACGCCCTTGCGCAGACGTTTCTGGAGCGTTCGTAAATCGGTCAACAACCATTGGAGCAGTACGCAATGTCGCCAATATTGCAAGAGTTATCATTAAAAGTAATATACGTTTCTTTTTTGCGTCCATTCCATTGCGTAAAGACAAAAAAATCACAATACCAAGCGATACTGGTAAAAAGATAATAGCACCTCTTGAAAGCGATAATATAACTGCAAACGATGAACACAAAAATGCAGACGTAAAAAAATAATATGCCCTTTTAGTTAAATCTTTATTTAAAATTATAGATAGGAAAATTGGAGTAATCATATTTGCAAACATTGCAGTAGAATTGCGATGTATAAAAACCCCAGATGGTTGATACACTCCAAAAAACAAGCGTTGCGCAAGCATATGAAAGAATGTAAAAATTATAAAACCACCTAAAGCGTACAAAATAATATTGAAATTTTTATATCTTACAATGCAGTTGTATACGGTGATAAAAAATATGTAATGCAAAATCATTTGCATAACTACATAACCAGAGTAAACTCTATTATCAGCGTTTATAATAGATATGCAAGAGAGCACAAAATATATAATGTAAAAGCCCGAACCTCGCGGAAAAAACACAACATTTCTTCTACCGTCAGATGCAATCATAGCCCCTAACAGTGCAAAGGCTATCATATCTGTTGCAAGAACTTCGTAGCCTCGCACAGTTCCTTTGTAATATTCGTCAGTAAAGAAGTTTATACCAGTTGAATAGACAAATGGTATAAACAAAATCATCAAAAAAAACGCAATTTGTTTCAAGCGATTATTGTCCTTTACAACAGCAATCGCCATCGGAATGCCTCCAAAAAGGAGGGCAAAAAACACTATGTGTTTCAATCCCATTTGCGTTTATCGTGAATTACCAAACCAGTATGCTGGAGGATTCATCAGCAAGTTCATGAGTTGCGCTGTTGGCAAAAGTTTTTTAACAAACACATTGTACTCGCCAAGTGCATCTTTTGGGATGTAAAGAATATCGCCTGCTGCAAGAGAGAAATTTGGAGCCTTACCTGCTATAACTTCATCGATATTTATCTTATAAACCTTTATTGGATCATTCTTACCCTTTTCTGACTTTCTAATAACTAAAGCTGTTCCCCAGTAATCATCGGCAAGACCACCACAATAAGCCAAAGCATCGATAAATGTTGTTCCTGTTTTCCAGTTCACTACGCGTGGACTTTTAACTTCACCTATAACCATAACGCGCGAATCTTCACGCTTTGGAATGTAAACTAAATCTCCTGGAAAAACTCTGATATTATGAAGTTGATTACCTTTAACTATCGCCTCGAAAAAATCGACAGGCAACATTTTGCCATTTCTTATGATATATGAATTACTAATATCAGCTAAGTCGATAGTGTTATCATCGAGAATACCGATTGCATAACCTTTGCCCTTTGCTATTAAATCAGCTATGCGAGTACTAGCAGTTACAGAATATTCGCCAGGTTCACGAACAGCACCCAATAGGGTTGCAGTTTTGCCTTGGATAGATTCGGGCATGAGCGAAACTTGTGGATGCTTGATAAGTTTTTTTAAGGCATCTTCAAGTTTCTTTGTTGCTTCTGTGATTGTTAAATCTTTTACCATAACAGGTCCAACAGCATCCATAACAATGTATCCATCGGGAGTTACGATTGTAGAAGCAGTAGAATTATTATTAAGCTCATCTTCGTTATAAACTCTAATTCTGAACCTATCGCCACCTTGCAAACGATATGGAGGATATGGAGTTTTTTCCAACTCGATTAACTCTTTTTCTACATCTATTTTCTTGTCGTCAATTTTCTGAGCCCCTATTTTTTCAACATCGGGTGGAAAACTCAATTCATCTGGGTCTATATCGTGCTGACATCCACATATAAGAAAAGATGCAATTATTATTGAGCAAACAAACTTTTTCATATCATTCATATTGTTTATATTATCGACGTTCGTAATAATATCTTGGAACTTGGATTAGTAGTGCACCAAAATTCTTTTCATCGGTAAGCAAATTTTTTAACATATTCTTTGGCGTTATCACATTTACTTTTCGAGTAGAATCGAATGCAGGCATAAATATTACAGTGTTTGCAAGCTTTGATAATTGCGAAACCACGAAGTAGTTATCCTTACAAAGAATAGTAATTGCAATTGTATCATACTTCTTTAAAAGCTCCTCTACGTCTTCCATAAGGCGATGATATTTTTCTTCATGAATATGCAACGGGTCGTAATATTCAAATGTCCCCATATTAGACTTTTCAATATCATTAATTTTTATTGACTTAAAATGTTTCGGAGGGACTCCACGTTCATCCATATAACGACAATTTATACGGAACGTATTTAAATCGTTGAATGAATTAAGTGTAATAATATCATCTATAATTGAATTACAGCACTGCGAATCGTTATATTTTACAAATAAAATAACATTCTTTTTCTTATTTAATTTATTGATGAAAGAAAAAGATCTTGTAATTGCGGAATCACGAATATGTTTTGCAACAGATCCCATAAGAGGAACTTCGCCAAAGTTTTTTATTCCAAAAATTTCAAACTCTTTCGATGCTAAAAATCTGAACTTTAGAACTTTTGCAATCAATATATACGCAACATATAAAATCGTTAAAAATATAGAAATTGCAACGGTTTTGACTTGGCGATTTTTCATTGTAGATGAAGATGGCATATCTGCATGGCTAAAAATAGTTAAGTCAGGTATGGATGTGGTCATCATCACTTCAAGATTTTGAAGGCTCAGATTGATTCGTTCTAACTGCTTTAAAATGACATTTTCTTGTTGATGCAATGATTCATATTTATGGAGATTTTGATGTATTGCTTCTATCTCTTCTCTAGCAATTTTTATTTCTCCTTCATAAACGGAAATCATCTTACCTAAGGATTTCTTTTCAAGCTTTGCACTCATAAGTTGAGTTTCAAACTCATTGTAAGTAAGATTTTTCCTGTAAGTAACTTTGCTTGGCAATGCCTTTTCCTTCTTTAAATTTGCTTGCTCCTGCAAATCTTTTATTTCCTCTAGAAGCATTATGATTTTAGGATTTTTATCCGTATAGCGCTTGCGAAGTTGCTTGAGGGTTGATAGTTTACCTTCAAGAGAAATTTCTGTTGTATGGTCGAGAGTTGTCTCAAACTCTACTTCTTTTGGTGTATTCTTCAGTAAGCGTTCAAGTTCTTCTATTTTTATATCAATATCAGCTAACGCAACCTTTGCTTCAGCCAACTTTGCAGTAATAGAAGATAATTTTTCTTTGCGAATTTGCATTTCTTCCGGAGGGAAACATTTATATTCTTCCGACATCAATTCGCACATTTTATCTTTGATTTGTGCAATTTCAGCCAAACGTTCTTTCTTTTTAGAAAGCCTATCATTTACCATTTCGTTAATTGCTGAATTTTGCCTCGACAAGTATTCTGCAATACCGAAATCAGCAACTTTATTTGCAATTGCAGTAGCAATTTTTGGAGACGACGCATAAGAAGTAATTGTAATAATATCAGACTTCGCTTTTTCAACACTCACCACAACATTTGAAAGCATCGAAGGCTCATAACCATCCAAAGACATCTTTAAATCTGCCGAAACTTTACCCGATACATTGTTAGATGTAAAAATATGAGCAACCGTTTCTGTTCGCATTGGAACATAGAAAGTTGGTATTTTATCTGACCTTGTTTGATGATAAATTTTTACAGTAGAAGCCCACGCCTTTGACGAATAGTGTGCATAGAAATAAAGCAACTGTGATATTACGAACATGCTAAGCACAAATATAAGTAGAATAGATTTCCACTTGGTAAAAAGAAAGAGCAACATTGCCCTAACATCAAACATAAAAAGCCCCCAAAAGCTTTCTGAAACATCTCTATTTTGTATTATAGAAGACTCCTTGTTTTCCTCTAAATCCTGAACTAAGTTCAAATCGTTTGAGTGCATACCAATAGAAGATTTTTTTACAATGTTTAAATTTGAATCAACTCCTGCAACAACATCTCTTAAATAATGTTCCGCATACGACATTCTATCTGAAAAAATTCCATAAACTTCATCTCTTTTTTCAAGGAATCGTTTTTTGTTTGCCAACGCATATTCAGTATATCTTTTTAATTTCTCGAAATTGCAATTTTCTACTCTCCCCGCAGGATTTACTGCAAATTTCATTAAGAAACTTGAAATTTTACTTCCTCTAGATATACCAACGATTGGCGTACCAACATTTGCTGATAATATCAATAGATGCAATCTAGAAGAGATAACCGCATCGCAATGACGTGCAACTGCAACAACATTTTTCCAATTAGAAATTCCTCTCAACAAATAAGCCCTATCTTTATATTTCAACTTTTGACGAATATCCGACATCAAGGCATAATCGGTTTTAGGATTCATTGGAATAAAAAATATTTTTCGATTATTCCCATCTAACAAAGAATCTAGCGTTTCAGCAAAACCATCTAAGTCCGACAAAGGTCTTTGAGATGATATACACACACCAATCTTTTCACAATCCGACAGTATCGCGGACTTTTCTTCATCCGAAAAACAATTTAAATCTTCATCGTTATGCGAAGTTAGGATTGTTGCAGAATCAACCCCAACAATTGCATTTGGAAGCGAAGCATATTGGCGTAATCTTTTTAAAGATAAAGTATCTCGCAAAACAAGCATATCGCATTTTTGCAAAACATTTGTCAAAGTTTTGCCCATATTGTGAGTCATAACACGTTCTGCAATTAGCTTTGCATCTATTTTTTTTAAAGCTAAATTACTTACAGTATTACATAGCAATGCTTTTTTCCCACGCAATTTAAAGAATGCTGGATTAAATTCACTATCCATCCCAACATTCCAAACAATAGTCTTTAAGCCAGCTTTTTGAGCTATTTTCAGACCTACAAGCCCCGCTTGGGGATAGTCAGAAAACCCCGTTGCCCCTGCCCAAATATAGACCTCACTATCCTTTATCGCTTTTATCGTTTCAGCAGGATTTGAATCTAGTTTTCCAAAGCCCAACAACCCAACCGCCTTGCAATTAAATAATTTTGCTGTTTCTTCTGGCTTGGCAGTAGCTACACATATTTCCGATTTAGGGAAATTGCGACGCAAAATTTGAATAATTGCCTCTAATATTGCCTCGTCACCAATATTATCGCAACCAAATGGAACTGATCCTAAAAAAAACTTTATCATTATTTATCCTCAGCGTTTTCTTCGACGTACTTTCTACCATTTATTGACGCCCATTTTGACATTATCTTTGAATATATTTTTTTTGGCAACATTTTTAATATTATAATTTTAACAAAACCTGTTATAGATTTTGTTAATTTAGTAATAGAATGTTGTATTCTAATCGGGAAAAATCGCAAAAATAATTCAATTACTCTTTGTAAGAAAGTAGGTTTGCCCAATGTTTGCAAAAGTGCAGTTTCAAAATCAACAACCTTCAACAACTCTTTAAATTTAGCACAATCTTTATGAGGATAAACTTTTTCACGCAGAGGAATATTATATTTTAAACATTCATCAAATGGAAATTTTTCAAGGTTTGCAAAAGTTTTAATGTCATCAAACATCTCAATGGCTTTTGTACTATTTAACAAAATCAAAGAAACCCCTTTACCTGAATCCCAATTTTTAGATATTCTTTCAATTCCCCAAAAATCTGCAATAGTTATATCTGATATTCTTTTCGATTGTGAAAATGGACAATTTTTACAAGACTCTCGCTTGAATAAAGCCGATACAAAACCTTTAAACCAACTATCTTTGAATTTTACAATTTCGGTTCCGTCATCAAAAACTATCCGCGAACTTTGCGAAGAATAGGTCGCAAGTGATTTAGATTTTGCACGAAAATCGTATCTTATAATTTTTTTACCATATTTTTTTTCAATGTCCGATAGATACTTTTTCCAAACAACAGGGTTTCCAACTCCATGACAAGAAAAATCGACAGTTAATAAATTCTCTTGCAAATGTTCCCCCACAAACAATTTTAGCGATGCAATTTGACATGGCGTTCCGGAAAATAGAACTCGTTTACCTTGTTTTAACGCTTCTTTGGCTTCCTTAAAAGTAAAAGCAGTATCACTCGGAATATATTTTGATTTTCTGAAAGAAGAAATTTCTTCCAATGTTTCAGCCTTGCGATGTTTTACCGAAAAATCTTCAAGCATTTCTGCTCCAAAAAAGATACAATTTCCAGCTTTTGCAAAAGCTTGAGCAATTGCAGAAAACGCTCCCCCAGACGAACTATCAGATGCAACTAAAGTATCTTTATGGCGTCCAGCTACTGCAAAATCTGCCTTTTTAAAAAGTAAATTTTTTTTAGCTTCTTCGTTAATTGGACAAACTTTTTCACATAACTTACAATCAATACATTTCGCAGAATCTAAAGAAGGAATAGGAAAGCCATCTTCATTAAAAACCATTTGCAACGCTCCCTTTGGGCACATCTGTACGCATGCTCCACAACCACAACAATCTTCTAAAACTATCCCTGTTTTTAACATATTACGAAAGCTTATTCCAAATATTTTTATATACACTAATAGATGTCATATCTAACGCTTTTGTGCCAATTAAAAAATCTATTGCAATTTGAGAAAGCGTAGATTTAGGATCATCAAATAATGCAAATTTTCCAAATTTCATAAAGTTTTTAAATGATTTTAAACAGATAATAAAATCTTTTATGCGTCTGATAAAGGTACGTTTTTGTAAATATTTTATATTTTCAAGATAGGCTTTTTTCAACAACTCAAAAGCATTTATCAATTGGCATTCATAATCAGATTTTGAAAAATGAATTTTTGGTAAAGCTTTAAAATCGGTTGCAATAGCATAAGCTTTTTTTATTTCTTGAGGATAATTTCCACTTTCTATCTCTACCAATCTGTCAGTTATTTTAAATGGCATATTATTAGCATTTGCCAAATAAATATCGCCACTTGCAAACAATGCTTTGTTTATGTTGCGTGCAATAAAATCAGCATCTTCCTCTGATAATTCTAATTTTTGCGAAAGCCTTTGTTTTGCATATAACAAGCCCGAAAACCTGTTCATTGCAAGCTTCATAATCTCAGAAGGAAGAACCTCTGTTTTATCTGAATCTAAAAGAAAAATTTTAGTAAAACGTTCCCCATCTCCCCAAATTACATTCTTGCAAAGTGCCATTTCTCTCCACGACATTATGTCCATACGAGCCAATGCATAGCTTGTTATAACTGTTTTAGAAAAATCGACATCTACTCTCGCAATCTCGCCTAATTCTTGCGAAAGGGTTACAAAAAACGAGTCTATCTTTTTCAAATCATTATCTGATACGTTGTCGTAAGCAAGAACAAAGAAGTCTAAATCATTGTAAAGGCGAACTTCTTTTTGCGACACCCAAATACCACCTTCGCCTCTACCATAACCACCACCCAAAACAACAAATTGTACAGCATTTTTTATATCACTTTTTTCCACTGCATTTTTCAACTTTGCGATAATATTATCTAACAAATCTTCTAAATCTTGATTGTAGATAAATGTATATTTCGACTTCATTTGCTTTGGTCTCCAAAAATTCTCGATACAAGCGTCCGAAGAACAACCTGTAAATCGGTTCTAATTGATCTATGATTTTTGTAATGCAAATCGTCCATAACACGCCATTGCGAGTCTTTTTTGCCAATAGAACCTGCATAATTAAATGCACCTACGCGATAATACTTACCATAAAATTTCATATTTTTAGGATCTCGTGCAACTTGAATAGAATCACCTACTAATCTGATTTTCCCAAGAATTGTAGCCCATAAAAGATGCAACTTATCTTGTGATAATTTGAAAAAATAAATATCACGCAAACGAGATGAACGTAGATAGTAACGAATCTTCCACTTTTGATTTTTTTTGCCAATTAATTCGATTTCCGAAAATTGAGGTTTTCCAAAAATAATAAATAACAATGAAAACGGAGCTAACAAAATAAACAGCAACAATGCAAGCATACGTTCAAAAATACGTTCGAGAGCTTTTATCGCAATATAAGTATACGTATCTGACATTTCAAAAGATGTTAATATTCGTATTTTTTCTTCTGTTTCAGGATCAATTATATACTGTCGAAAAACAATTTTACCTTCTATCGTTTGATTTTCTGCAATGTATGTTCTGTCGAAAACAATGCAATTTTTAAGGGTAGATCTTCTATCAATTAACGAAAGAGTCCCTATTATGGAATTAGAAATATTGCACGCACATTCTATTTGTGTGTTGTCGTCTATAACTAAAGGTGGAAACAATTCTGCCTTATACATAACGACATCATTCATACCCATAAATACGCCATCTTCACCACCATAACCTTTCATCAGAAAACACGATGTGTATTTGTTTAAAAGGCTCATATTTACGTCGAAATATTCCTTTAATGACTCTATTTTTAAAGGAACAATGGGTGGTAAAGATTCAAGCTTATTTATATATTCATGAATTTCTATGTCTATTATACCCTTATAATCATAGTGAAAATTTTCAATATTTGTAGAAGATAGCTTGTAATTTTTGTCGTAACAGATTAGAGCAAAATTTTCAAAAAATATGTCGCAAGATTCTCTTTTTATAGGGTTATTTATCTCGTTTATGCTTATTGAAATAGGCGTACCCCATTTGTTCATCGACTTAATGTGAGAAAAAAAAGCAGCATCGTATTCTTCCGCAATAATTATAATTTCCGAGACCCCACAAAGCAGACAATAATCTATGTAAAAATCAATAATGGGCTTGCCTAATACTGGAATCATGTACGGATGTACACCCTCAAAATTGTTTGTCCATGAACATTCTGAACAAACACATTTAATTATTGCTTTCATCAATAAGCCCCTTTTCCAGTCAATATTGCGGGTATTGTTTTTAGCAGGATTACAATATCCCTAAAAAAACCATGATTTTTTATGTATTGTTCATCTAATTGAACTTGTTTTTTAAAAGGAATATCGCTACGACCAGAAACTTGCCAAATGCACGTTATACCAGGTTTAATATGCAACCTCTTACGTTCATCGAGAGAATATTGGGCAACCTCCATTGGCAATGGTGGACGTGGGCCAACTAAGCTCATAGAACCTTCAAGGACATTGAATAACTGAGGAAGTTCATCTATCGAATATTTTCTGATAAAACGCCCTATACGAGTTATTCTAGGGTCATTTTTCATTTTGAAAATTACACCATCGGCACTTTCATTTTTGTCGAGAATTTGTTGTCTTCTGGCTTCAGCATCAATGAACATAGAGCGAAACTTGTAGAAATTGAAATGACGTCCGTCCTTACCTACACGAATTTGACGATGAATAATGCCACCTTTTGATTCAAGTTTTATTAAAATTGCAACAATAATAAAAAGTGGAAACAGCAAGAGAATCATTATTAAAGAAACGATAATATCTAAAATACGCTTTACAAAATAAGTTGTCGCAACAGATATACGCCAAAGAACCATTTTTTTTCTACCCTTAAAAGAACTCAACAAAAAAGATTTCTTAGGATTTTTTGAGAATATAAACTGCACACTATTTGCCATATATCTATAAAGTTATAGTGTACCCCTAAAGAATATAGTCAAGGAAATATTTTTCTGAAGGACTTGATTCGTAAGTTGTTGATAATTGTCTAATATGAAAGTGTCAAAATTGACGATTTTGACAAAAAATTTTGCACAAAATAATCACTTTAAACACAAAATATACAAAATTTGCGTTGGACACAACACATACGCAACTAAATTATTGCAAATCACTTAAAAGAAAAATGCGAACCATGTCCAACACAGTTCGCATTTTAAATTTTAAACGGAGAGAGAGGGATTTGAACCCCCGGTACCGTTACCGGCACACCTGATTTCGAGTCAGGCACAATCGGCCACTCTGTCATCTCTCCTTGAATTCTTGAATTATCGGGTCATCCTCTCACTTTTATATATTTTCGTCAATGTTTTTTTTACATCATTTGTATTTTTTTAAGTATACAAAAAATCCTTAACGGTTTAGAAAACTACATAAAATTTATCTTGCCCCCAATAGTATCTAATGCAATTCTAACCGTACTGTGTATAACTTATTTTAACTCAAAGACAACAAACGTATGAAATTAAAAAGACAATATCTAACGCTAATTGCAGTAGCAACATCTTTAGTAACAGCCTGCTCCACCACGAAAAGACAAAACATCGTTTCTGCTCCAATCATGGATAACGATGCAAAGGCGATGTACCTACAACGTATAATTCCAACTCCTCAATCGGCTGAATTTAAGAGTGGAAACTTTTACAGAATTGCTCAAGACTGCAACGTTGAACTTGTTTTACCTAATTCTGAAAAATCTAAAAAATACGACATTCGCAAAACTATAAATATGCTCTTCCAAAAATATTGGGACGTTTCCTGCAACATTAATTTCAACTTTGAAGAATCTGCATTAAACATCAAAAAAGACGGTTACAATCTTTCAACCGACAACGATAAGCTTATAATAAAAGCATCTAATGAAGATGGAATTCGCAATGCTTTGAAAACTGTACGTCAGCTTTCTGAATCAGAAAGAGGCAATACAAAATTCAACGCTTATGTAATTCCACAACTAACGATAAACGACTACCCTACTATGCAGTTCAGAGGCATCCATTTATGCTACTTCCCCGAAACTACATTTTACGAGTTCGTTCGAGCTATCAGACTTGCTGCGTACTACAAGATGAACTACGTTGTTGTTGAATTTTGGGGAACTTACAAGTTCAAAGACTATCCTCAATTTGGCTCGGAACAAGACTACTTGACCGACAAACAAATAGACGAAATGCGCGCTGCTGCAAAAGAAGCTGGCATTACAATTATTCCGCAATTCAACATGCTTGGTCATGCGTATGGTGCTAGAGAAATCACAGGCAAACACGCCATCTTGTACAAATACAAAAATCTTCAAAATCATTTTGAACCAGAAGCGTGGTCGTGGTGCATTTCAAATCCCGACACAAAAAAGATGCTTGTTGATATGATGGTTGATTTACACGAACGTTTCGACAAACCTCCATTCTTCCACATTGGCTTTGATGAATCTTACGAGTTTGGAACTTGTGCACTTTGTCGCAAAACTGGCACTCAAGCACAACTTATAAAAAATCACTTATCGATGTTACATTCCGAAGCAAAGAAACGCGATTTTCGTTTGATTATGTGGCATGATATGCTTTTAGACAAAGAAGATCCTCGTTGGGATGGTTACATTGTTTGCGGTCGTCAAGCACAAAAGCTTACAAATCTCTACAAGGAATTGCCTAAAGATATTGTTATAGCCGACTGGCAATATCGCTATCCAAAATATAAGCTTTCAAAAAAACAAGATATTCCTCCACAATGGCCAACAATGAAATTCTTCAAGGCTAATGGATTCCAATCTATTGCATGTCCATGGATTGAAGCTCGTGGTACTGATGCTCTCGGTAAGGCTGCAATGGAACATGAACTTTTGGGGATGCTCGGTACTACATGGGGGCAACTTCACTTCACAAAATTACAGCGCATCTTTTGTAGAAACGCATCGTGGAATTGGTCGGGTAAGAGCATTGATTTAGAAGACAGAAAAAACAGAATGTCGTTTAATCACCATGTTCATCAGTTAGATTGGGACATGGGTTGTACAAATTACAAAGACTCTGGTTATTCAAACAACGAAGACTTGAAAATGATGAACAGATAATCTCAATCTTTTGTTAAAAATAAAAATGGGAAGCAATCAAAATGCCTCCCATTTTTTATTTCTGCATACATTCTGAACATTCGCCCGACAACAAAACTTTCATAGAACTTACACTATATTCTTTTGAATTATTTATTGTTCTCATAAAATTTGCAGGTATTGGAACATCCACAATTTTACCACACTTTTGACAAACTAAATGAAAATGCTGGTCTGTATTATGATCAAATCTCTCACAATCGCCAATAGTTCCAACTAAAGCTATATCGCCATTTAAAGTTAGAAATTTCAAATTTCTATAAACCGTTCCCATACTTATGTTAGGGTACAATTTACGCATAAATTCATACACTTGAGCTGCTGAAGGATGATCAAAAGTACCAGCTTTCATTAGGTCTAGCAAGTAAGCACGTTTTTTTGAAAATCTCGTAACAAAACTCATGGTTATAGAATCGGAAAATTTTGCCGATATAGTCAAGAAAAATTTAATTTAATTTATTTTATCTTTACTATTAGAAAAGGATTTGCTATTGAACTATGAGCTAAAATAATAAATATAATGAGTGCTGATTCTGTTTTAATTGCTTTTGCTATAACTTTTGTCGCAGGTGTATCTACATCGCTGGGGGCTTTGATAGCCTTTTGCGTGCAAAAAAAGGACTTCAAAAAAATAGCCTTTGCTATGGCATTCTCGGCTGGTGTTATGATTTACGTATCGTTTGCCGACATTATGCCAATGGCTAGTGAGATGTTCGAAAAAACATTCTCTCAATCGCAAAATTTAGCAAAGGCCGCCCCTTTAGCAATGTTTTTTGCTGGAGCTTTATTTGCAGGAGTTATCGACGCATTTATTCCAGAACATATAGACACAAAAATGATAGATGGAGATGTAAGTACATCTAAAATATCTCGTGTCGCAATAATGACTGCCGTTGCTCTTGCCATACACAATTTCCCAGAAGGATTGTCTGTATTTTTTTCAACCCTTGAAAATACTAGATTGGGATTAGCTCTAGGTATTGCCATTTTACTACATAATATACCAGAAGGAATTTCTGTTGCCCTGCCCATTTTCCATACAACTGGTAGCAGAAAAAAAGCATTTTTGATTGCAACGTTTTCTGGACTAGTTGAACCATTGGGAGCCATTTGTGCTTATTTTATACTAATGCCGATTTTATCGCCAGCCTTAATAGGAGCATGTATGGCAGCAACCGCAGGAATTATGGTTTTTATTGCACTCGACGAACTTTTACCTATGGCAAAACAATACGACGATCAACATACGGCCATTGTTGGGGTCTTTTTAGGTATGTTGATTATTGCAATTTCGTCGTTTATTTAAATCTTACAACAAACACAACAAAAAACAAAACACTCACCAACGGTGAGTGTTTTGTTTTTTTTAAGATGCGTTGAAAATTATATTTATAGTTTGTGCTTTATTATCTGGAGGAGGATCAATAGTTATAGATCTAAACACTTGAATTACAGATTCATCAAAATCTTTATCACCGCTTGATTTCATTATGCGGACACTACTAATTATACCAGTCTTGCTTATATGAAAAGATACTTTAACCGATAGAGCATCTACATTTATCGTGGGAATTTTCCAATTACTCTTAGCTTTTATATAAATATGTTTATAGTAATCAGAAAGAGCGTCTTTCATATACGATGACGATGGTGTAGCCGTAGTTGAAGTAACTATGCTATCTATTGAACTATGACTAGATCTAATAGTATCAATCTTTATATTTCTGCGAGGTTGCTTATTGGTAGAAGTTTTCCTATTAGTAGCCGATGTTTTTGGTTTAAAATCCTTAAACGATACTTTTTTGGGTGGGTTCGGCTTTGGTTTTGGCTTGTCTGGAGAAGGAAGTTTTACAACTGGTTCGTTAGGTTCTGGCTTAGGAACTTCTGGTTGTTTTATCTCTTCGATAGATTTAATATCT
>JAGAOA010000284.1 GCA_017623955.1 Opitutales bacterium | reverse complement strand
CGTACTTTTTCGAGTTCTGCCTGATATTCAGCATCAGTATAGTCTGGTTTACCGTCTAGGCGTTTGTCTGTAAAGTTACCTGGGTTTACACGTATTTTCTCTACGTGTTCAACTGCTTCCATTGCAGTTTGTGGTAGAAAATGAATATCAGCTACTAGGGGATTAGAAAAACCTGCAGCCTTAAATTTTTTAGAGATATCTCCCAATGCTTTTGCTGCTTCAAGATTTTGAGCAGTTAAGCGGATAATTTGGCAACCTGCTTCGGCTAAGTCTATACACTGTTTTACCGATGCTTCCACGTCGCAAGTCTTAGTGTTTGTCATAGACTGCACTACAATTGGAGCTCCTCCGCCGATTTTAACTCCACCGACATCAACTTGATGGTTGTTTATTCTTACGCAATTTACTCTTGAGTTGCAATAGCTTTTCATAATTTTAAAACTTTGTTTGTATGTAGTAATGTTTATAAATTTCGCTCTGTTTTTCAAGCTTGTTATCGCCGTCCCATCTTACAAAACCTATATAGACGACGTATGCCATAAGTGACATAAACATCAAGGCAAAAAAGGTTTGTATTAAGGCGAATACGTTTGCCGATATTGGTTTACCTCGTAATTTTTCGATGATTGCAAATATGATGTGTCCACCATCTAGAACGGGAATAGGCATTAAATTTAGTATTGCTAGATTTATATTCAACAACACAGTGAACGATACTACCAGCATTATTGCAGTATCCGACAATTTGTAAATAACTCTACCGATATCTACAGGACCCGCAAGTGAGCTAATTCCTATATCACTTTGAGGATTAATTAAGCTTGATATAGCATTAAAAACCTTTTCTACTGCCGATACAAATTGTTCAACGACATTTGGATGTCGAATATAAGTGGTATCTTTTAGTTGATATCCCAACATAATTCGACTTTTTGCAGGAACATCAATTAATGTAGCATTATTTGTTCTAATTTCTTTTAGATTATAATTCTTATCTACAAGATGAAAAACTAAGGTGTCTTGTTTTAATGCGAGTGCAGACTTTACGTCTCTAAAAGTCTTTATTTTTTTATCATTTATTTTATAAATAATATCGGTTATTTCTGCATTTAACTCTGGCGATTTTGAAAACAATATAACTTGCGGATTTTTGTCATTTATTTCCAAAAGTCTGAAGTTTCCGTTGTCTATTTTTATTTCTAATAATGGTTTTGTAAGATATACACGTTTTGGTTGTGTAGTTAGCTTTATATTTTTCCCATCACGAATAACATCGACTTTTACAATTCCGTCTTGCTTTTCTAAAACCTTAGATAAATGAGATGGCGAATGTATTTTTTTAGAATTTATACCCACAACTTCATCGCCCACCTTAAAGCCTGATTTTTGTGCAGGGGAATTTTTCATTATTTCACCAACAATCATACGCATGGCAGGTTGAATGCCAATCATTCTAATTTCATCGCCAGTTGATATATTTGTTTGGATTAGTTTTGCAGGAACATCGAATGAAAGGGTTTTCCCATCTCGTTGTATATCAATTTTTACTAGAGGCTCGCCTTTCGAATTTCTGCCAGAGCCCATTGCAACTTGTTCGATTATTTCTTCAAACGAATTTACAACGTTACCGTCTATTGAAATTATTTTATCGCCTTCTTTTATTCCAGCTAATTTAGCAGGAGAAGTGTGTTCTATTCCATGAGCATCGACAATGTTTTCCATTGCTCCAACTCGAGTTGTTCGCAATACTTCCTGTTCTGGAACGCCTACATACCAGACTATTAAAGCTAGAATAAAAGCTAAAATTACATTGAATAATGCCCCAGCAGCACTTACGCATATTTTTGCCAAACAACTAGCCTTAGGTAGATTTACAGTTTTTTCAAAAT
>JAGAOA010000283.1 GCA_017623955.1 Opitutales bacterium | reverse complement strand
TCTTGAAATTGCATGTATATGCAGGGGCAGAACATCCACACACTGCACAACAACCAAAACCATTTAACTTCTAATAAACATGAGTGAAATATTTGTATCAGTAGGTCGCCGCAAGACATCGGTAGCCAGAGTTCGCCTTTCAAAAGGCGAAGGCAAGCTCATTGTAAACGATAAGTCAATAGATGAATATTGCTACACAGATCAGCTTTCAATGTTGGCTTTACGTCCATTGGTAGTTACAGCTACACGCAACGCAGTCGACGCTTTCATTAAAGTTGAAGGTGGCGGTCCAGTTGGTCAAGCTGGTGCTATCAGTCATGGTTTAGCAAGAGCTTTGGAAAAGATGGACGAAACTTTGCGTCCTGCCCTCAAGAAAGCAGGTCTCATGACAAGAGACCCACGTTCTAAGGAACGTAAGAAGGCAGGTCAGCCAGGTGCACGCAAGCGTTTCCAGTTCTCAAAGCGTTAATTTCGCTTACGGAATTTTTACTGGAGCCCTTCCGCACCGGCGGAGGGGCTTTTGTATTTTTGTACTTAATTAGCCGAAAATATTGCCTCGTAAAAAGTAGTCGATGCAGTGTTTTTTTGAAATGAATAATAAAACAACAAAAGCCTTTGTTGAGGCTTTTTTAATTTTCTAAAGAAACTTACATAAAATATGAAGACAAAAATAGGTATCGTAGGTGCATCAGGTTATGCAGGTATTGAAATCGTTAAGCTTATAGCTCGACATCCTAATGTAGAGCTAGGTTGCGTTACATCAAGAAGTTTGGCAGGGACTTTGGTTGCCGATAATATGCCTTCGCTCCGACATCTATTGCCCGAGGGAATGACATTCAAAGAATCGACTCCCGAAGGTGTCGCAGCAATGGACGATATTTCTGTTTGGTTTTTAGCATTGCCCCATGGTGCAGCAGCAGAATATGCACGTGCTTTAGTTGATGCTGGTAAAAAAGTTTTAGACTTATCAGCCGATTTTCGTTTGCATTCGTTAGATATTTATAAAGAGTATTACAAACAAGATCATAATGCTCCAGAACTTTTGAAGCTTGGTAAATATGTCATTGCGGAGTTATTTCCAGTTTCTAAAGAAGATAAACTCATTGCATGTGCAGGATGTTATCCCACAAGTATCTTGCTACCGTTAATACCGCTTATGCGAGAACATGCAGTTTCAACAGAACATATCGTTATAAATTCGTATAGTGGGGTTTCTGGGGCTGGAAAAAAGAGTGATTTAGCTTATGCGTATTGCGAACGTAATGAAAGTGCAAAAGCTTATGGATTACCAAAGCATCGTCATAATTCAGAAATAGAAGAAGAACTCTCAATAGCTGCGGGCGAAGATGTTGTCGTGCAATTTAACCCACATTTGTGTCCGATGAATAGAGGGATTTCTACAACAATAACAATTCCTGCAAAATATGAGGGTGTAGAAAAAATTTATGAAATTTGGAATAAATATTACGCAAATAAACCTTTTGTAAAAATTTTAAAAAGTGGTAATTTCCCTGATACCGCACACGTTTGTGGAACAAATAGATGCGATATTTCGGCAGTGTACGATAGCAGAACAAAGAACTTGGTAATTTGCAGTGTAATTGATAACATTGTAAAAGGAGCAAGTGGTCAAGCAGTTCAAATTATGAATTTGCTTTTAGGCTTTGACGAAACTGCTGGTTTACTTTAAAAGATAAAAATTAAATTTTATAAAAATGGCAAAGAATTATAGTGTAAATGTTATTGAAGATGTAGCTGGAATAAGTGTGGTAGAAGGCTTTAGTGCTGGAGCTGCAGCTTGCGACATCAGAAATAAAAATGATTTTAATCGTCTTGACACTGCAATTATAGTGTCAGATTCGTTGGCGACTGCCGCAGGCGTATTTACAACAAACGATGTAAAAGCAGCTCCAGTGTTGGTCGATATTGCAAATTTAAGTAGCTCGAAAAAAATAAAGGCTATCGTTGCTAACAGCGGAAATGCAAATGCGTGTACTGGCGATAGAGGTATGAACGATGCTCGTGCTACTTGTAAATATTTGGCAGACAAGTTGGGCGTAGAACAAAATCAAGTATTGGTATGTTCGACAGGTAGAATTGGCGAATTTATGCCTATGGATAAATTGCAAAAAGGTATAGATGATGCAGTTGCTGGAATGGATAAAAGCTCAGCTAGGGCAGTCGATGCTGCAAATGCAATTCTAACATCAGATACACGTTCAAAAACCGTAGAAGTAAATGTAGAGTTTGGTGGAAAGAAAATCAAAATAGCTGGAATGGCTAAGGGTGCAGGTATGATTGAACCCAATATGGCTACAATGTTAGCGTTCATTGTAAGTGATGCTAAGATTTCTCAGAGTTTGTTGAAAGAGTGTTTGCGTTTTGCTACAAATAAGTCGTTTAATCGAATTACAGTAGATGGTGATATGAGTACGAACGATACGGTTCTGTGTTTGTGCAATGGTGCAAGTTCAGTAGAAGTGTCGGAAGATGATGCTGATTCTATTATGGCATTTCGTCAAGGTTTGCTCGAAGCCTCTCGAGTGCTAGCCCGTAAGATAGTAGGTGATGGCGAAAAAATCACAAAGGTCGTAGAAGTAAATGTTAAAGGGGCTAGAACAGAAGAACAAGCTGAAAAAATTTGTAGAGCAATAGGTAATTCTTTGTTGGTAAAATCATCGTGGTTTGGCGAAGATCCTAATTGGGGTAGAATTACAGATTCTGCAGGTTATGCACGTACTGGTTTAGTTCTAGAAAAATTAGATTTAGATTATGATGGCATTCCTGTTTTAAAGTCTGGACAACCAGTTGCAGAAAACAAAGAACTTTGGAAACAAGCAGTGTCGAAGAAAACTTTTACAATAAATTTGAATCTAAATTTAGGTTCCGAAAGTGAATCAATTTTGGCTTCCGATTTGACAGACGGATATGTCAACTTCAATAAAGGAGAGTAATGAATATCGACGAAATTACAAAGAAAGCTGATGTTTTAACTGAAGCATTGCCATATGTGCGTCGCTTTCGCGGATCTGTATTTGTTGTAAAATACGGTGGTGCATTTATGGACGATCCAAATCCAGAAATTCGTGCTCGTGTAGCGCGTGATATTGCTTTCTTGGCGGCGGTTGGTATAAATGTAGTTGTTGTACATGGTGGCGGTAAGGCTATTAGTAGGGCAATGGCATCTAGCGGTTTGCAACCTGAATTCAAAAATGGTATGCGTGTTACTGATGAAAAAACCGTAGCGATTGTGGAAGATGTTTTAAACAACGAAGTAAATGCAGAAATTTGTCAGATGCTTTCTTGTCAAGGTTGCGAAGCTGTATCGATAAAAGGTAATGATGTTTTTAAATGTAAAAAACTCTTGTCTAAAGGCGAAGATATCGGTTACGTTGGCGAGGTTGAAAGCGTTGATGTAAATATAATTCAAAAAGCGTTAGAAGAAGGTAAAACACCTGTAATTTCGCCAATAGCAATCGGTATTGATGATAATCATGCTTACAACACTAATGCTGATGTTGCTGCCGCAGCAGCGGCAGGAGCAATGAAGGCACGTCGATTAGTATTCT
>JAGAOA010000282.1 GCA_017623955.1 Opitutales bacterium | reverse complement strand
GGTGCAATCATCAAAAAATACATTGCCCCAAACATCAAAACAATAAAGATTAACATTTGATACCCACCTCCCTGTGCTTGAGGAGCGGCTTCTTGTGCTATAATTGATACCATATTTTCCATAAATTAAAATTGTTAATAAGCCATTCATTAAACTCACTTACGTCTCTACTTGCAAGAAAAAAAATCAAAATAAGACTTTTAAATCAAAAAAAAATAAGCTTGAACATTTACGCTTTTTTGACGATAGTGTAACGATAACTTTTTTTTATTTATGAACGGAGTAAGAAGACCTGTAATATTGTTAATAAGAGACGGTTGGGGTGAAAATCACGACTCATCGCTCGATAAGTATAACGCTATCAAATTGGCTAATGCACCATTTTGTAAAAATCTTTCGGCAAAATATCCCCGAACAGAAATTGCTGCTTGCGGTTTGGAAGTAGGACTTCCAGAAGGTATTATGGGCAATAGCGAAGTCGGGCACCAAAACATAGGAGCTGGTCGAGTTGTTGACCAAGAAATTGTACGTATAGACAAAGGCTTTCAGACCGCATCTGTACTAGAAAGCCCAGTGCTAAACGAAGTATTTAAAAAACTCGACCAAGGTGGAGCCCTACACTTATTCGGTCTATGTTCCGATGCTGGGGTTCACTCAATGCTTCGCCATCTATACTCGCTTTTGAAAATCTGTGCCGATAAAAAATACACAAAAGTATTTTTACATGCCTTTACAGATGGCCGCGACACACCACCAACGAGCGGATTAGGTTTTATCAAAGACGTAAAAGCTCAAATGCAAGAATGTGGTGTAGGTAAAGTTGCATCAGTTATTGGTCGCTTTTGGGCAATGGACCGCGACAAACGTTGGGACAGAGTTCAAAAAGCATACGACTGTCTAACTGGTACTGTCGCAGATTGTGCAGTAGAAAATGCAGAAGATGCATTCACAAACTACTATAATAACCCAGCTCAAGATAATATGCAAGGCGATGAATTTATCACACCTACTTGGGTTGTAGAAAATGGTGAACCAATCGGTAGAGTTCAAGATGGGGATGCTGTCATATTCTTCAACTTCCGTGGAGATAGACCTAGAGAAATGACATCAGCATTTATTGACAAAAACTTTGATGGTTTTGTTCGTGCTAAAAATCCAGATGTTTATTTTGTCACAATGACAGAATATAAAGTAGGTCTCTGTCCTAATGTACTCTTCCCAAAGCCTCCAAAGATGAAAAACATCTTGGGTGAGTTTGTCAGCGAAAAGGGTTTGGCTCAATTACGTTGTGCCGAAACTGAAAAATTCGCACACGTTACATTCTTCTTCAACGACTATCGAGAAGAACCATTCCGCGGAGAAGACCGAATTCTTATCGACTCTCCTAGAGAAGTTCAAACATACGACCAAAAGCCAGAAATGAGCGAACCTGCTGTTGCAGATGCTGTTGCTAAAGCCGTCCGTGACGACAAATACGCACTCATTGTTGTAAACTTCGCTAATGGTGATATGGTTGGTCATACAGGCAATATGCAAGCAGCCATCAAAGCTATCGAAGCAGTAGATGAAGGCGTAAAGAAAATTGCCGAAGCCGCAGATGAAATGGGTGCCGCTATGCTCATAACAGCCGACCACGGTAACAGCGACCAACTATTTGATCCAGCAGCAAATGATCGCATTTTGGACATTAAT
>JAGAOA010000281.1 GCA_017623955.1 Opitutales bacterium | reverse complement strand
CCCGAAACAGTTGAATTATGTTCATCTATCCCCTTCGAAAATCTACCTTGTGAACGAGTTTTTGAGGAATGGAAAAAGATGCTTTTGAAAGGTGTATGCATTTCTAAAGGCCTAAACTTTTTAAGAGATTGTGGATGGGTAAAATATTTCCCTGAACTTGCTGCGTGTATTGGATGTCAACAGGATCCCGAATGGCATCCAGAAGGCGATGTTTTTGTTCATACGGGATTTTGTCTTGATACATTTGCTAAAGAACGTACTGGCGATGAGCGAGAAGATTTAGTTGTTGGATTAGCTGTTTTATGTCATGATTTTGGAAAACCTATTTGTACTGTTCGCGATAACGACGGGCATATACGTTCTCATGGGCATGATGTTTTAGGTAGAAAGCCTACTGAACGCTTTTTGTCGAGATTAACTAGAGAAAAATCTTTGATTGCAGAAGTTGTTCCTCTCGTGGAACGTCATATGGCTATACTCGATTTATGGCGTAATAAATGTGGCGATTCAGCTATTCGACGTTTAGCTAGAAAAGTTGGTAGAATAGATAGACTTGTGCGTATTGACAGTGCCGATAGAGGAGGGCGTCCACCAATTGTTCCAGAGCCGTCTCCTCAAGGAGAATGGATTTTAGAGCGTGCAAAGGTTTTACAAGTGCAAGATAGTGCGCCTAAACCAATTGTTATGGGGCGTCATCTAATTGCTATGGGCTTGACTCCTAGTAAAAATTTTTCAGAAATTCTTGAAAATATATATGAGGCACAATTAGATGGTGTTTTTGATAATTTAGATGATGCATTAGTTTATGCTCAAAACTTGCTTGAAAAAGCAAAATAATACATCAAAATAAGCCGTTATTGAATTTTAATTTTTTACGATAGAAACTTGATATTATGAATGAAGAAAATACAGAAGTTTTAAATGATACAAATCTCGATGAAATTGTATCGGAACAGCGTCTAGCAGATGATATGGCATCGCAAGAACAACAGGTTGACATTTGTTTAGATAATCAGAATTGCCAAGAAGAAACAAGCGATAATGATAAATTGACAGAGGCTTTGGCATTGGCTGAAAAAAATCGCGATCTCTATCTTCGTGCGGTTGCAGATTTAGATACTTACAAACGCAAAGTTCAACGTGAAAAAGCCGAACTTGCTAAATTTGCTCTTCAACCATTAGTTGAAGAATTGTTGCCATCGTTAGATCACTTAGAAATGGCTATTCAAGCGGCTAAGTCGGTTGAGGGTGGCGAGAATATCGCCATGGGGGTTGAAATGGTAAGTGGTAACGTAAAAAAGGTTTTTGCATCGTTTGGTGTAGAAGAGGTATCGCAAGCTGGTGGAGAATTTGACCCAACTAAAGAAGATTGTGTAAGTCACGAACCTAGTGATTCTGTTCCAGAAAATTCAGTTATAAAAGTTGTTCGTGCAGGTTATATCATGAATGGACGTTTATTGCGTCCAGCAAGTGTGGTAGTTTCTAGTGGTAAGGCAAAATAACTATGGCAGAAGAAGATTTTTACAAAATTTTGGGAGTTGAAAAAAATGCAACAGCCCAAGAAATTAAGAAAGCTTACAGAAAATTAGCTCTTAAATATCATCCAGACCGCAATCCAAACAACAAAGAGGCAGAGGAGAAATTTAGAGAAGTTTCGGAAGCTTACGAAGTCCTTTCTAATGATGAAAAGCGTGCAAAATACGATCAGTTTGGTCATGCAGCTTTCAAAAATGGAATGGGCGGTGCATCTTATGGACAGGGTAATTTTGATCCATTTGATATTTTCCGTGAAGTCTTTGGTGGTGCTGCAGGTGGTGGCGGTGGTGCATCGTTCTTCGATTTCTTTGGTGGAGGAATGGGCGGACATCAACGCGATGCAAATGCTCCAGAATCGGGTTCTGATATTCGTGCTGAAATTGAAATCACTTTGGAAGATGCAGCTAAAGGTGTTTCAAAAACTATTCGATATAATAGAATGGTTGAGTGTTCTGAATGTCATGGCAGTGGTTCAAAAAGCGGTTCTGGAAGAAAGACGTGTCCAAAATGCAATGGCACAGGACAAGTTTATATGTCGCATGGACCAATACGTTTTTCTCAACCTTGCCCAGAATGTCGTGGAAGTGGTACTGTTATTGAAGATCCATGTCAAAAATGTAACGGCAGTGGTAGAGTAAAAGAACGGTGCGAAGTTAAAGTTGATATTCCAGCTGGTGTATACACTGGTGCACGCTTGAGAAAATCAGGTATGGGCAATGCTGGAGTTAACGGTGGTAGTTATGGCGATTTGTATATAGTTATTTACGTCAGAGAAAGTGATACGTTTGAACGCGAAGATGACGATTTATATAGAGAAATTGATGTAAAATTTACTTTGGCTGCTCTTGGAGGAACAATAGAAGTAGAAACTATTACAGGTAAAAAGACAGAACTAAAAATTCCTGCTGGAACACAAGCGGGCACATTGTTGCGTGTAAAAGGGCATGGTATGCCTAATCTCAGAGGTGGAGCAACGGGCGATATGTATATAAAAATAAATATTGAAGTCCCCAAAAAGCTCACTGATGAACAACGAAAAAAACTTGCAGAATTTGCAAAGCTGTGTGGCGATGATAAAGGTTCTAGCCCAAATTCAGAACCATTCTACAAAAAGTTTTTCTAAAGACATATTCTTTTAGTAATTCAAAAAGGCTATTTAACAATAGCCTTTTTTTTGTTATTCTACTTGAAATTGTGTGGTTAGCTTTTTACCGTTTTTGGAGTATCCAATTATGGAAAACCAATTTGTTAAAAGTTTAGGATTTGATAACTTAATTTGAGATGTTTGAATTCTAATAGCGTCGCAATCAGGTATTTTTATTGAAGCTATACAAATATCATTATTATACAATTCAACCTCAAGAACTGCTTGGCAATAACACAAATTTTCGGGTTTCCCATCTCTTAAAATATTTTTGAAATTTTCTATAATTGTTTTGTTTGTTGTACTATACAATGTTTCTTTATTATTTAATGGGTGTGTTCGCACTATTTCTAGTTTGTCGATATTTGTTGATTGTACTAGAGCTATTAAACTTTGTGTTTGTTGTAGATTTTCAACTACATTATTATTATCAAGTTTTAAGTCTATATCTAATGTATTTGGTTGTTTTTGATAAAGTGTTTTTACTTCTTTATCAATATTGAGGTCTATTTTTTTTGGCTTATACTCGAATGCATTTGTCGACAAAGCCGCCATCAAAAATATTACAAATACAATTTTCATCTCAATTAGATTTCGCATTACTTTGTGGTGGAATGTCTGCAATGGCTGGAAATTCTCTAATGAGAAGTTCACGCCACAAATCTTCTGGAGGAACATCGAAAACTAAATTCATATCTACGTTAGATAAGAACCAAAGCCCATCTTTTATTTCATCTCGCAACTGTTTGTGTTCCCAACATACATAACCAAGAAAAGCCATAGGCTTTATTTCATACGGACTTTTTAAAATTGAATTCAACTTTTGTGGCGATATTCCATAATTGAATGAACCAACTTCGGTGTCATCTAAAATAAATGATGCCAATTTCAATTCATTTATCCCAACTGGACCACCTTCGTACACTTCTATTTGTTCCAAGTCTGTACCGATATTGAGTTCGGTAAACTCTGATATTTCTTTATCGAGCGGACGATTTATTATAACTCCTAACGCAAAATCAGGATTATCTTCAACCAGAAATATTACAGAATTGCGAAACTCGCCTGCGGCCATTAGTGGTGACGAAACGACAAAATTCCATGATAAATCGTTGTTAAATGTTCTCATTTAAGTTTGATTATTTCTACTGAGGCTTCTTTGGCTAGTTCGTATACAAGTTCATCGTTGTGGTAATCGTGAAGATATTTTATCGAGGCAATACCTGATGATATTAGTAACTTTGCACAATTTATACAGGGGAAATGTGTAATATATGCAGTTGCTCCATTCAACGATACTCCGCGTCGGGCTGCATCTGATATGGCATTTTGTTCGGCATGGACAGTTGCTATTTCGTGTCCATCTCTTATGCAAGATGTGTGTGGTGCT
>JAGAOA010000280.1 GCA_017623955.1 Opitutales bacterium | reverse complement strand
CAGAAATTCAATTCTTTTGAACGTCGAAGCCCCTCAGTGGTGGGATGATGAATCTGCTCCAGAAGCCACTGAAGTAGAAAAGTCAAATTGGACTGCACGTCTAATGGCATTTATAGGACTTGAATAATTCAAATTTTTCACACCTCAAAACAGGTAGCAAAATCTGTCTATGTGCGATTGTTTTTTCATAAAATCGATCGAGTCATCCAAAAAAGTGTTCAAATAACCCAGATTTTGCTACAAATTTTGGCGATTTTTCTTTATTTTTAATTAAAAAATGCAGAAAAAAGACTAAAAAAAAATGTCATATTTTTCCCATTTCTAGATAATAATTAATATCAAAATAAAAATGAATATTTGGTTTCATCCAGCAAAAGAATTTGATAATATGTTGCAAAATGCAGCAGAAAAAATCCAGCTTACAAACTTTGATGCTCAAATGCGTACGGCTGATCCACGTTTTGGCGACTTCCAGTCGAACGGAGTCTTGCCAATGGCAAAAGCACAAAAAACAAATCCAAGAATTCTTGCCCAATCGTTAGTAGATGAATTAAAAAAAGACCCAAATTTTGATGAGTCATTAGTAGAAGTTTCTATTGCAGGACCTGGCTTTATAAACTTCGCCCTTACAAAAAAATTCTTGAATGCGTGGCTTACTAAATACAAAGGAGAAGCTGACCTAAAAAATGCTGCTCAAAAATTTTATAATGGAAAAAAAGTAATAATAGATTATCCATCTCCAAATACTGCAAAACAAATGCACGTTGGACATCTTCGCCCTATGGTCATTGGCGAAGCTGTAAAACGTTTGTTAAAATTCTGTGGTGCAGACATAAAAACCGACAATCACATAGGTGATTGGGGAACAAATTTCGGGATACTCATCTATGGTATTAAAACGCAAAGTTACAAGCTCGACCAAAATAATGAAAATTCTCTTGAAGAACTAGAACAAATGTACAAGCGTGGCAGTGCTTTAACTAAAGAAAATCCAGAAGCTGCTGATGCTGCACGTGCAGAACTTGTTAAACTTCAAAATGGCGATGCCGAAAATGTTAAACTTTGGAATGAAATAAACAAGGTAAGTACTGTTGCATTCGAAAGAATGTACAAGCGTATGGGGCTTACCATAGATATGACTCTAGGAGAATCGTATTATCGCGATAAGGTTGGCAGAATTTATAGTGAACTTGCTGAAACCGGCTTGGCAGAAGAAAATCAAGGAGCCTTGGTAGTTTTTCACAAAGAACATGAACGTTTTGCAAAACAACCATTTATAATTCGCAAAAGCGATGGAGCATCAAACTACGCATCTACCGATTTGGCAACAATTCTAAACCGTGTTGAAAATCAAGATGCAGAAGAAGTTGTATATGTGACTGACGGACGTCAACAAGACCACTTCCAGCAACTTTTTATAACAGTTGAAAAATGGTTTAAAGCCAAGAACTATAAGCTTCCACAAATGCGTCATGTTTGGTTCGGAACAATATTAGGTGAAGATGGGAAAGCCATTAAAACAAAAAGTGGAGAACCTATCCGCTTAAAAGCTTTGTTAGACGAAGCAGTAGCCAGAGCAAAGACTCTAGTAAAAGAAAAAAATCCAGATATAACAGAAGAAGATGCCGACAAAATTGCAGAAACTATCGGGGTTGCAGCTATCAGATATTCAGACTTAGCACAAAATAGAACAGGTGACTATGTTTTCTCGTGGGATAAGTTACTAGCTTTTGATGGTAACACTGCACCATATTTGCTCTATGCGGCAGCACGTATTCACTCTATCTTTAGAAAAATCGGCATGTCGCCAGATTGCGATTTTCCACAAGCTTCGGAACTCGATACAGAACAAGAAATTGCATTAGCTCGTAAGCTCATAGCATTACCTTCGGTTTTTGAACTGACGCTTTCTGAATTGCGTCCGCACTTCCTATGTACATATTTATACGAACTTGCTGGAATTTTTTCGACTTTCTACAACGCTAATAAGGTTATTGTAGAAGACGAAGGAATTAAACAACGTAGACTTATGTTATGCGCTAGAACACTTCGCATTCTTGAAGCAGGCTTGCGTTTGCTAGGAATTGAACCTCTAGAAAAAATGTAATGAAAATATCTACAAAAGGTGGTGACAAAGGAAGCACATCGCTAATGTTTGGCAAACGCGTATCGAAAGCCTGTCAAAGAGTGCGCACATACGGAATGGTAGATGAGCTATCTGCTACAATTGCTATGGCGAGAGCCTTTGCTAAAGACGACAATTTAGCCAAACAACTTCTGTGTATTCAAGAAAATCTAGTTCTTCTAATGACAGAACTTGCAACAGCTAAAGAAGACTTCCCAAAACTCGCCCAAAAGAATATAAAACTACTAGACGATACAACCCTTGATGAAATTGAAAGCAAGATTGATGAAATTGAAAGTAAAGGAAACATCTTTAATGGTTGGAAACATGCAGGCGATACTCCCTTATCGGCAGCACTCGATATGGCAAGAGTAAAATGTAGAGCAACTGAACGAGAAATTGTAGCACTAAATGAAGAAGAAGGATTAGCTAGAAATTTTCCATTAGTCTACATAAACAGATTGTCTGATTACATTTATTTGTTATCGATTAACTAATTATTAAAAAAAGTTTGCAAAATAAAAAGAGACATTCATTACGAATGTCTCTTTTGCTTTGTCATTAAATATTTTTTATTAGAATGGTTTTGGAATGAAAACCGAACCATCTGGATTTATCAATACATAACTCATTGGATTTACTGCAACGCTCTTACTGCGATAGCTTTTCTTCATAGCCGATTTTCCATGTAAATTATTTACAGTTTTTGCAGGAACGGTAACACCATCTAAATCGTAAGGTTTATCGTTATAATTGCTTATTACTTTTGCTCCATTCTCGTATGTTGTTACAAAAACATTCTTTGCAATTTCTTCGTGAGAGTACATCAATTCAAACTGCAAATGGCGAACAGGTTTAAATTCATCGAAAGCACGTTTAATGTATGGAACATCGCGCATGTGGCTTGTATAAAAAATTGGACGTCCACCAAACTCTACAATCTTGAGTGAATTATAAATATCTGTTATACCATCACCTTCCATAAAACGCAAGTCAGCACTAGAGAGATTTTTATACTTTGCTGCACCACGAGTATGATTTTGAACCAAGCGGTCGGGAGTTCCCAAAATAAAACCATGATAAATAATTTCCCAAAGAGGAACAACTCGTTCAACCATTGGATTAGGTCTATTTTTCAAACCACGCATTGAAGCCGAAACATAATTACAGTAGTCTAACTGAGCGGCGACGTGGTCGTAACCACATTCAGATGAAAAACCACCAAACAAGTCTACACAGAATTGTGCAATTTCGACCTGAAGTTCACCCATTTCTTTTCTAGTAGCTGGATGATTTGGATCGCAACAAAAGTTTGGATAAACAGCCGAAAAAACATCTATGTAATGCGAACCATCAAACCCCATTTCTTTTACCAAGCGGAGTTGGTCTCGTAAGCACATCTGCCAAATGCGTTTTGTGAAAAGATGATATGAACGACCACCACTCCAAACGCCTCCGCGTTGTAGTGAACCATCTGGATTTTTACATACAATATCTTCGCTCCAAATATCTGCTACCTGATAGCAATCTGTACTATTTGTATGACACGATGCCGGCACACCCATATCCCAAAGAGCTTTTGTCATAGCTTTCAAACCTTTTTCGCCACCAAGCTCTTCGTTAATAGGAAACAGTTGAGGGAAACGACCATCGTAACCGCCCGATTGCCATCCTGCCGAACACACTGAAATCTTATCAACACCTGCATCTTTGATAGCCTTTACAAATTCGACAGTTTTATCGAATGGCAGTACAGGAATTAACTTGGGTTCATTTTCTTTTGTTTGAGTAACATCTTTTACCTTATCAGCATTTTTTGCACCATGGAATTGTATTCTTATTGGAACTGACAACGCCATTGTTTCCAACCATGGACGCGTTTTCATACGTTCTCTGATGGTCTTAAATTTACCTGTTGCAAGTTGCATTTTTCTATACAAACGACCTACACCAGAATAGTTAGCGTCTTTACCTTCTAATTTATAGAAATCGATAATGATATCGTCGTATGGCTCAAAACCCATACGATAAAGTCTGAAATTTGGATACAACTCGTACTTGCCATTCTCAGCTTTTACAACCATGACCAACTCGAAACGCAAGGTTTTTACATATCCCATGTACGTTCCTGCGTTCGATTGCATTGCATAAATTGGAGTAACTAGATGATGTCCCATCGAAAAAAAGCCCTTTTGCTGAGTAAATTTGCCCATTTCGCCACGAGGGAAAAGCCAAAAGCCTTCATCGCCTTTCTTTGCAGTCATAAACTCTGGAATAACTGCGAGTTCTCGTGCTCCTTTAGGAATGTCGCTCTTAGCAAATCTAAAACGCAACGAACCATCATCATTCTTGGTGAGCGCAACCTGTTTTGTTATTAGTTTTTTATCTTTGTCCATAATACGAACTGTCGCATTCTGAGCATACGACAATACGCACACACACACCATCAATATAGTTAATATTTGTTTTATCATATTATTATAGTTTTATTTGTTAGAAAACTCACATTTTTTTATTCAACACTCTTTTTATCAAAGATGTTTTAATTTGTCAATCTTATTCAAAATTTCATTGTACGCCAAACATTTTAGCAACATCGGCGTTAGAAAGCTCTTTTATAGTAGGTCTGCCATCTGGGGCTGTCGCGTATGTTTGAGAGTGCAACAACTCATTTAGCAATGATACAGCAGATGTTTCGTTAAATACAAAGCCTGCGGAAGTTATTTTTGCCGATGCTGCAAATGCAAAAGCTTCATCAGCTAATTTTTTTCTACGTATTGTTTTAGATTCTTCTCTAGCAGTATGAATAAAGTCGGTAATAAAGCCTAAAATATTTTCAAACTTAAGCCACGCTGGGGCAGCCGATATTCTATAAAAATTCAAACCAAACTCTTCTATTTTAAATCCGCACGAAGTAAACGTTGAAATGTTATAGGCTAAAGTTTCCGCATCTGCCCTATCGAGTTTTAGATTAATTGGAATTAATAAAAGTTGACTTTTTGCAACATCTCCACGCAAACTTGTCATTATACGCATATAATGAATTCTACGCAATGCTGCAGATATATTTACAATAGACAAACCTGTTTTTGTTTCAAAAAGGATATATTTGCGTTGAATAAAACCAACATAACGCCAACCATCTAAATGAAGTTCACCAATCTTTTGTGACGTGTTAACCGTTTCTTTGTTTAAATCAGCAACATCATCAATTAAATCATCTGCGTGAAGTTCGGCTTTTTGTAAAATATCGTCAGCTAAATCAGCTACGCTCTCTTTAAAAACTGGACGCACTGCAATAGATTCTATCACAGGACGTTTTTGTGGAACAGATTTTTCTGCTTTAACAGAAAAATCTTCAGGAGTAAAAACTGGTTTCAAAACAGCAACATTAGCTTTTGCAGAATCTTCTATATCTTTATTTTTATCAGTGTATTCTCTCCCAAAATTATTGCGAGATGCCAAAAAATCACTCAACCTAGTACTTATACTATCTAAAAGAAAATCTCTAACACCAAATTCATCGCGCAAACGAACTTCACGTTTTGCTGGATGCACATTGATATCCACACTTTCTGGAGGCAACTCTAAAAATAAAAATGCGGCGGCAAATCTTCCCTTAGGAATATAACTAGAATATGCCTCTTTTATGGCAGAAAATACCGACTTACATTCAACTGGTCTAGAATTGATAAATGCGCATATGTTTCGACTTGTAGCATACGACTCGGCAGGAGCCAATATCGCACCAAAAACTTTCATATCTTTACGTTTACATTCAGGTAAAAGTATTAAATTTTCGGCAATCTCGGCTCCAAATATACGCTTTACACGTTCAATCATTCCAAGATTTCGCTCGCTTCTAAAAATAATTCTAGAATTTTCAATGAGCGTTATCGATAAATGTGGAAGAGCCAAAGCGTATAAACGACACAATTTGATGATATGAGAAGCCTCAACATTATCGGTCTTTAAAAATTTTCTACGTGCAGGTACAGAACAAAACAGATTTTCTACAACTATCTCTGTTCCCGATGCCATTCCACAATCTTTGATACTTTCAACTTTCCCAGAAGAAACTAGAATATGTGTTCCCATAGATTGAGTATCAGGCTTAGTTTTTATTGAAAAAACACTGACACTCGCAATAGAAGGAACGGCTTCTCCACGAAAGCCATAACTAGATATTTTAAAAATATCATCGGTATCTCTAATCTTACTAGTTGCATGAAGTTCTAAACTCATCAGGGCTTGTTCGCGAGTCATTCCGCAACCATTATCAGAGACTTTTATGAAGGTCTTACCACCATGTTTAAATTCAATATCTATACGTGTTGCTCCAGCATCAATAGAATTTTCTAACAACTCTTTTACTACCGCCGCCGGACGCTCAATAACTTCGCCAGCGGCTATTTTATTTGCAACATTTTCCGGAAGTATTCTGATGTCTGGGGGCGACTTTTTCATATAACTTACAATTATCTAAAAAATGAATTCGACTAGCAAGAAAAAATTGACTTCTTTTTTTTATTATATAAATACTATAAGAAAACATATTGCCAATGAAGTTTTTAGTTTATTTCTTTCTAATTTTAGGCGTAGTAAATACATTTGCTCAAAAGCAAATAGAGAATCCAAAACTTTTCTCGAATGGAGAAAAGTCGATATGTTTTGTCGGCGATAGCATAACGCATCATGGATACTATCCAAAACATATTGCACTCTACTACGTAACAAGGTATCCGTACTTGCAGAAAGATTTTCTAAATGCAGGATTTGAGGGCGGAAGTGCAAATACTACAAACTTACGTTTAAAAGCAGATATAGCTCCTAAAAATGCACAAATTCATACGGTTATGTTAGGTATGAACGATGTTCGTCATGGCAACTTTTCGAAAAAAGCATTAGCAGACAAAGAAAAGCACGAAGCAAAAAAAATTGAAAATTTTGAAATCTACAAACGAAATATGACAAAACTTGTAGAGTCTCTACAAGAAAAAGGAAAAGTAGTTCTGCTATCTTCATCTATTTACGACGGTATTGGCGATATTCTCGACCCATACGCGGTAATGCGTAACGGAGAAATTATACATTTAAAACGTTCTAAAGGTCTTCAATATGTCAACGATGAACTAAATCGCTATGGACAATGGTGTGCAAAACTCGCAAAAGAACGCAACTTGCTATTTGCAGACCTATGGAGAGAAACTAATTTAGCAAATATAAAAGTTGTTAAAGAAAATCAACACTCATCCGCAATCGGTAGAAATAGAGTGCATCCATTCGATTTCGGCGGATTGTTCACTGCTTATGCATTCCTCAAAGACTTGGGCGAAAGTAACGTGGTGTCGACAGTTACTATCGATGCTCAAACTTGCAATAGCGAATTTATAAATGCAATAGTACCTAGTGTTTCAAAAAAATGGCTAAATATACCATTGTCTGAAAAAAAATATGAGTTGACCTTTGATATTGAAGAATATGCACTGCCATACCCCCTAACAGAAAACACTTATGCATGCATAAAATACTGCAACTTCAGTAAAGATATAAATCAGCAAATGCTCATTGTTAAAAATCTGCCTCAAGGAGAATATCAACTGAAAATAGACGAAAAAATAGTGGGCTTTTACACTCATAAACAACTTCAAAATGGGGTAAATCTAGGCGAAAATATCTTAACTCCTCAAGCAGAACAGGCTCTATTAGTTGAACATCAACTAGAAATTTGGCGTGAACGCACTCAACGCGTAAGAGATTTGTTCGGAACTGAATTTATAATGGGTGTCTACAACGATGATAATACACCTGAACAAAATATCAAGATAGCTAAAATTTGGATAGATAAAAATAAAGTTAGCAAAGCATCTAGAAATTCATTTTTGTGGTATGTTCAAAATCGCAATAACAAAGATAAATTTCAACAACAAGCAAATGATGCACTCAAAAAAGCATACTAACTGGCTAAACCCAAATTACACAAATATTCACTTAGTAAAATTTTTAAAGAAATATACGTTTCTGAAAAAAATACTAAGCCTGAAACTCCAAATAATATAAATATTGTAAAAGATATAGAATATTCTGATGTATCAAACAGAACATTAGATTTATTCCTCCCTAAAGATAAAAAAATTTCGCATCCTTGTGTAATTCTATTTCACGGCGGTGGCTGGATAAGCGGTAAAAAAACAAATATGCAACCAATGGCAGAATATCTTGCAAGCGTTGGTTACGCTGTTGTAAATGTTGAATATGCACTAAAAAAACAGTTCAATGAGGCTCTCAGAGATCAATTTAGAGTTCTTAAATGGATTGAAAATAATGCTGACAAATACAAAATAAATCTCGACAAAATTGCCACATGTGGTGGATCTTCAGGCGGTGTTATGGCTATGCAACTGGCAACTATTGCAAACAACATAGATGCCTTCAATAAAACAATCAATAAAACCGACCTCAAACCTAAATCGGTTAAACCTATATCAGCATGTATAACAATGGCATCGGGACACGATATGACTCATCCACGTCGTTTTAACAAAATGTTTGCTTGCGATACCCCTAAAGCTAGAAACTACTCAAGCTATACGTACCTTTCAAAAAATAATCCGCCTACTTTGTTGACTCACGGAATGTTTGACAATGTTGTAACTTCGTCAGAAACCTTAAAAATATCAGAAGCACTACAACAAAATGGAATAGAAACTCAAGTAATACTTTGCAACACAAAAATACATGCATATTGGCAACTAAATGGCGGAAAACTTATGCAAAAAGTGTGGACAGATGTACAAAATTTTTTAGACAAAACTTTTAAACAATAAATATTCAATGAAAATATACTTTATAGGAATTTGCGGAACAGCAACAGGTAATGTGGCAATCTTAATGAAACGCCTAGGACACACTGTAATGGGCAGTGATAACGGTATGTACGAACCAATGAAAAGTGCATTGTTTAACGCTAATGTCGATGCTCAAGAGGGATGGAATGCAAAACGTTTAGATGCGTTTAATCCAGATTTGGTTGTAGTAGGCAATGCTATTAGTAGAATGAATACAGAACTCGAATTTGTACTAGCATCACGTAAATATGCATTCACAAGCTTACCAGAATTAATAGGCTCTAAGTTAATAGGCGGAATAAAATCTTTCGTCAAAAGCGGTACACAGGGTAAGACAACTACATCACCACTGTCTGCATATCTATTTAGAGAAAATGGTGTTTATGCTGGT
>JAGAOA010000279.1 GCA_017623955.1 Opitutales bacterium | reverse complement strand
CTAGACAAAGAACTTTTACTAAAGAATGCCGATGAAAATAAGGTAATTCTCACACTGGAAGACCATGTAAGAATGGGTGGATTTGGCTCGGCTATTGCAGAATGTTTAATAGACAACAACAAGAATTGCAAACTTGAAATTATTGGATGGCCAGATGTTTATATCCCACATGGAACAGACGTTGCAACTATTCGCAATCAATTTGGATTGGGTAGAGAACAAATCTTAGCAAAAGTTAAATCACTTTTATAATCTAGAGTTATTTATATTTCTAAAAAAAAGGACAACTTGGTTTCAAGTTGTCCTTACTATTTTCAAAACGATATTTATAAATTAAATAATCTTTTAAAAAATGATTTTTTTGGTGCAAACATCTTGTAGTCTTCGGCTGCAACGGTTTGTCCCTTATAAATAAATGGAATTTTATTGTAGTTTGTAATAAATTCAGTACCATCTGAATAGAGAGTCAAGAATACATTGTCGGCAATTTTCTTATGTTCTTGAATAAACTCGTACTGAAGATGTTTCATTGGCTGATATTCATCATAAGCGGCCTTTATACGCTTCATATCATCGTATTTATCCCAATAGAAAGAAGGTCTGCCACCAGCTTCAAACAATTTTAATCTAGACTCAGCTGGCGAGAATGCAAACCAAGGCCATCCTTTACTTTTCTTAACTCTATCTGGAGCGTTATAGTCAACCGTTGCATAGTGTGGGTTACTCAAGATTATACCATGATAAACAATTTGCCAGAGGGGAACGTGCCCATCTATTATCCTTTGGTCACTCCAACGCGGATATGTTCCAGTGTACAATGCATAGTCTAACGATTCTGCTACATGGTCATATCCACATTCAGAACCGAAACCACCAAAATACTCTCTAGCTAACAAACCAATTTTGTTCATTGCAATGGCGTTGTCTTTTCTAGTTGCAATATGATTTTTATCGCTACAAGGACGTGGAGTTATCGCAGAAAGAACGTCGATATGATGTGTTCCCGCAAATCCAAGTTCACTCATTTTCTTGAAGTCGTTACGTACAAATTTTTCGAGCATTGCTATTTGACATACTTCGCGCGCTTTTCCGCCACTCCATACACCTCCTAATCTGATTGAGCCATCTGGTTTTTTCGACAGATAACTCTCATCATAACAATCGGCACATGTATAAGCATCGGTATAGT
Organism: Opitutales bacterium; assembly: GCA_017623955.1. Next base: position 4,667 of record JAGAOA010000279.1, on the reverse strand, counting down.
TAGTTTGTGCAAATATTCTGTATCCTGCTTTCTTTGCTTCGGCTATGGCTTCACGCAATTTGGATTCGCCACCAAATGCGGGTTCCACTGGAAATAATTGAGGATAACGACCATCGTGTCCGCGTGTATTCCATGCAACACAGCAGATTTCAAGCTTCTCTACGCCTAATGATTTCAACTCAATTATCATATTTTTGAGCTTTTCAAACGAGTTGTAAACATGAACTTCGGGTTCATTTACCCCCGGAATTTGCTCTGCAACATTACCATGTTTTGCACCATGCTTTACGCGTAAGACCATTGTTTCGACTGCATATTTCAAACTTGGACGATTTTTTACACGCTCTTTCAATGGCTTTACTACTCCGCTATCGAGCTTGAATTTTCTATAAGCTCTAGCCATACCAGAATAATTGGCGTCATCGCCTTCGAGCTTTATGAAATCGACAATTATATCTTCATAAGGAGCGTGCTCTATGCTCGATATTTTAAAACGTGGAAAAATCTCGTACTTACCATTTTCTATAACTACAAACGGAGCAAACTCGTGTTCAAGACTTTTTACAATTCCAACAAAGCACGAGTTTTTCTTCTTCATGCCGAACATTTTTAATGGAATGCCAGAAGACACTGACCCATTATCTCTAGTAAAATTACCATATCTACCGTCTGGCAATATAAAATATCCTTCTTCACCTTTTTGAGCAACGGCTTGTGGTACTAAAATATCAATGTATTTTACGTTCTTGTCTATTTCTGCAACAGGAATGCAAGCTCTAAAAGTATTATTTCCCATATCTTTTAGCTTTATTTCTTTTTGCAGTACACGATTATCTGGAAGAGCTGTTCTAATTGTTGCAGTAGTAAATGCAAACACATTAAACGCAAAAAAACCAGCGATTACTGAAAATAATATTTTCTTCATATTCCTCCTATTTTATTTTTTTCTACTTGAACAATCTCAGACATATTGAATTGCCCGTTTCTTTTTCCAATATTGCTATTCTTTCTAACGTTGAAGAAATGTCAATTTAATTTCTTTTTTTTGACATTATTGTACTGTTTATTTCTTATACACTCATAGATAAACGAGGTCTTTTGTTGTCTATAAAAAACTTTATTATACTTGACCTTTGAGATAAAAAATATTTCATATCCCACATACTTTGCATTATAGTCAAAGGAGGAAACATAACTTAAATAAATTAACAGAATTATGATGAAAAAAATATTACTAAGTTCGGTAGCGTTTGTTTTGGCGTTGTCGGCTTTTGCGATGGAAAACGCAACAGTCCGCATTATAAAACCAAAATGGAATGTTCAAACAAAACAAATAAAAATGAAGGAAATTGAAAAGGGCGTGTACAGAGCTGTTGTACCAGTTCGCGATATTCCACGCGATGCTCTTTATGTAGATATTATTCCAGAAGCTGCAAAAGCTAAAAAGGGCGAAGAGGGTTTCTATGTAATGCCAGACGGTTCTTATATCGACTTCTCGATTGATAAGGGTAAATATTCGTCGAAGCGTATAATCAAGCTCATGGGCTTCAAAACTCCACGTGGTTCAGCTGCAGTTATCGCAAAAGGAATGAATCTTGAATGCAACGCAACTGTTCATGTTGAAAATGGAAATTACGAATTGTTTACTCGTTATGATATTCAAGGTATTTTGTCTGACCCATACGAAGATATCGTAATAGACTACTACAAGCTTGAAGGCGATAAGGCTAATTATTCTGAAATGGCAAAAGTTTATCGCAAATGGCAACTCGATAGAGGCGAGGTAAAACCTTTGAAAGAACGTGTAAAGGGCAATAAAACTTTGGAAAATTCGGTAAATTCAATTTTCGTAAAAGTAAAGTTCTCTACCCGTGTACGTCGTGGTGTTCCACGCGAAAAGTGGCCTGAAATTCCAATGACTGTTCAATACACATTTGAAGAGGGTCGTCAGGCAATGACACGCATGCACGAAGCTGGAATGAAAGATATTGAATTTTGCTTCACAGGTTGGCAAAAAGGTGGTCATGATGGTCCATTCCCTGACTTGTTCCCAATACCTGAAGAACTCGGTGGCGAAAAGGGTATGATTGAAACTGTTGAACTCGGCAAGAAATATGGCTTCCAAATGACAGTTCACGGCAACAATCACGACTTGGTAAAATCATCTGTTCGCTATAACAGTAAAGATGTAAGTTGGGATAACAAGGGCAATGAATTTAAATATACAATCCTCCCAGGCGGACAAGTTTACTTTACTTGTTATCAAGTTGTACATGACCGTTGGCTCGATGAAGACATCGAAGGTATCAAACGTTTAGGAATAACAGGTACACAACATATCGACGTAACAACAGCACGTCCACCAAATCCATGTTGCAACCCACTTCACCCAGCAAACAGAAAAGAACAAGCCGAATGGCAACGCAAAGTTTCGCAAAAGTTCAAAGACCACTTTGGTGGTTATAGCTCGGAAGCTGGTTTCGACCATATCGCTGGTGTAACTGACTACGTTCTCTATGTAAATTGGACTGGTGGCGATTTGTATCACAAGAATATTGTTAAAAAGGTTGTTCCAATTTGGGAATTGGTTTACCATGGAATTATTCTCAGCGGTAGCCCATTCTATGGTACAATGGACGCTACATACGAACGAGAAAACGAAATGTTCTCAGACTCGAACAAATCGTATACATACATCAAAACTCCAGCAAACCGTCGTTTGAAGGTTTTTGAATTTGGTAGCCGTCCAACATTCTACTACATAGACTACAAGGCTAAGGACTATACTCCAATGAAGAAGATGTATGACGACTATATGAAACTTCGTCACTTGCAATATGAATTTATGGAAAGCCATGAAGAAATTGCACAAGATGTCTTCTTGGTAAAGTATTCTGATGGTTCAGAAATGATATTCAATTATCGTACAACACCATTTGAATATCGTGGAAGAACTGTAAAGGCAAAGGAATATGAATTGTATAACCCATCTATATGGGATATAATTGCAAACTTATTCTAATGTAGGAATTTTCATTCTAAAAAAATAAAAGAGGCTCCTCATAAAAAATGGGGCCTTTTTTTATTAATGCGCATCAAATTAGACATAATAACTGAATTAGAAAAACGCACCAAAGTTCGCGCGCGACTTAACTTGTTTATATGCAAATTGTTGTCGTTCTAATTAATCTATTTCTTCAAAAGTATTGTCATTAGGGGACTCACATACACAGAAATCACTATAATCCATCTATTACACGATAGTTTTTTTTTGACATGGGATGAATGTCATATATATTTTTACTAAAACTTATAAATTGACAAAAAAGTATTGTAATTCTGAGAGTTTATCATGGATGAAAAAGATTACGAAAGATTGTTACGTCGCGATTTTTTGAAAGTTGCGAGTGCAGTTATGGGGACGACTATGTTGGGGTCGGCAACAGCATTTGCAAATAAAATTCAAGGCTTCAACGAAAAAGCTTCGGCAGAAAATAGCAAAGTTTGGATTCCACTTTCGGATAGAAAAATCAAAGTCGGTATTGTTGGTGCGGGAGTTTGCAGATTTGGTGCAGTGTTCGGTTTTCAGCATCATCCAAATGTAGAAGTTGTTGCTGTCAGCGATTTAATTCCAGAGCGTTGTCAGTGGTTAGCAAAGGCAACTAATTGTAAAAAAATGTATCCTTCGCTCGAAGAACTTGTGAAAGATAAATCAATCGAAGCAGTATTTATTGCAACTGATGCCCCAAGCCATGCTCGACATTGCATTCTTGCTCTTGAACATGGTAAACACGTTGCATGTGCAGTGCCAGCAGTTTTCGGCTCGTTAAAAGATGCACAGGATTTATACGATACAGTCAAGAAAACAGGTTTAAAATATATGATGTTTGAAACTTCGATGTATCGCCAAAATCTTTACGCCATGCGTAAACTTTACGAAGCTGGCGCCTTTGGAGATGTAGTTTATACAGAAGGTGAATATTGGCACTATGCAGGTGGAACGCACTATGTAGATTCGTTTAAAAAATGGCGTGATGGATTGCCACCACAGTGGTACCCAACACACTCCGACGCTTACTATGTGGGCGTTACAAACGGCTATTTTACAGATGTTTCGGCAATCGGCAAGGCGTCGGTAAGAGATAATTTTGTAAAGGACAATGTGTATGGTAATCCGTTTGATACAGAGATTAGTTTCTATAAAACTAACACAAACGGTATCGCACGTATGGGCAGAAGTAGTGGTACAGTTGGCAGTGGTTATGGACACGAAACTGGCAGAATAAGAGGCACGTTAGGTTCTTATTACGACAAATACACAGGTTTTGCAAAAAATCTTCCCGACTTGACGCGTCCGGCTATTCCAGATTCAATGAAAAAACGTGAATATAGTTGGCATCATGGAGGTTCGCACCCATATCTTACTGATGAGTTTGTTTCGGCTTTGTTGCAAGACAGAAAGCCATTGGTTGATGTTGCGATGTCGCTGAATATGACAGTAGGTGGAATTGTCGCACATCAATCAGCAATGAAAGGTGGCGAATGGATAAAAGTTCCACACTTCGAATATTGGAAATAGCGCAGGTGAAATTTTGATTACAATGCTGAAATTCATTATTAATGGGGCTTTTGCCTGCTTGGGAATGGTATATTTTATACTCGCAGGG
>JAGAOA010000278.1 GCA_017623955.1 Opitutales bacterium | reverse complement strand
TATAAGGTTGCGGTTCTTCCTCTTCAAAAGAATTTGGGTGAAAAAGCGCTCGATGTTTATAGAACTCTTTCTAAACACTTTATGGTGACATATGATGAAGCTGGTTCAATTGGTAAACGTTATCGCCGTCAAGATGAAATTGGAACTCCATTCGGCATTACAATAGACTTCCAAACCTTAGAAGATGGAACCGTAACACTCCGCGACCGTGATACTACACAACAAGTACGTATGAGTGAAGCTGAACTCATTGCTCATCTGTCGGAACAAATTGATGCGTAATGCTTTCTTTTAATTTATAAAACTAAATGCGTTCAATTCAGAACGCATTTTTTTGTGCTTATAATCTTGCAAAATAAGAAGCTACTATTATCTTCTTATCTATATAACCAAAGGTAAATTATGCAAAAGAAATTATTAGTAGTAGGTAGTATGAACGTTGATATGGTAGTCAAAGCAGAACGAATCCCAGCTCCAGGAGAAACTTTGCTAGGCGGAGTATTTAATCAGTTCTATGGTGGCAAAGGTGCAAATCAAGCAGTTGCGGCAAAAACTCTTTTTACTCAAACCTCATTTTGTGCAGCGTGCGGAACTGATGCAATAGGTAGTGAATATTTGAAATACCTAAAGTCTAAAAAAATGGACATCTCTTTAGTTAAACGAGACAAAAAAGAACATACAGGTGTTGCATTAATTACTTTAGATAAGGGAGGCGAAAATGTTATCACAGTTGCGGCAGGAGCGAATCTAACATTGAAACCCGCCGATATGAAAGCTATCGACTTTAATAAATTCTCGCACGTAGCATTCCAATTAGAAACCGATATAAAAACAGTATCTGAAGGCTTAAAACTAGCTAAAAAAGCAGGTTGCATAACTATTTTAACACCGGCGCCAGCAAAAAAATTGCCCAAAGCAATGTTGAAGAATGTAGATTTCTTATTGCCAAATCAACATGAAATTCTTTTAATTCAAGAAGGATTTGATTGCCCAGTTAAAGCGGCAGAAAATCTCCTTAAACAAGGTGTTAAAAATGTAATAATAACCTTGGGTTCAAAAGGTTCAATGTTGGTAAATGCCGATGGCAAATTTGAATTTGGCACATTTAAAACAAAAAGAGTAGATACCGTTGGTGCTGGCGATTGCTTTACAGGCTCGCTTATGGCAGGTTTGCGTAGATATAATGGCGATATAAAAACTGCAATTAAATTTGCAACAGCGGCTGCCTCGCTTGCAGTATCGAAAATGGGTGCACAAAGTTTCAGCTCGCTTAAAGAAGTTCTAAAATTGGCGAAACTAAAATAATATAAGTTTTAAAAATATTAGACGATATATAATTTGTTGTTGTTTGCTTGACAATAACAATAACAATAACAATATAAGCAGTTTAATTTTTTTATATAATGTCTTTAATCGTACAAAAATATGGCGGCACTTCTGTGGGCGATACCGACAGAATTTTAAATGTTGCAAAAAGAATTAAGTCGTTTGTTGACGATGGTCACAAGGTTGTTGTTGTTGTATCTGCACGAAGCGGAGTAACTAATGACCTCATCGCTCGAGCAAAAACATTCAATGAAAATCCAGATGAACGCGAAATGGATATGCTCTTGGCTGTTGGCGAACAAGAAACAATAGCCCTAACAGCAATGGCATTGCATTCGTTAGGAGTAAAAGCAGTATCACGTACAGGAGCTCAAGCTGGAATTTACACAGACTTTGCGCACACAAAAGCTAGAATTACAGAAATAACAGGTGGCGATATTCCTAAGTGCTTAGACGAAGGTAAAGTAGTAATCGTTGCAGGCTTTCAAGGTGTAGGCAGAGATGGCGATGTTACTACACTTGGTCGTGGAGGTAGTGACCTTTCAGCAATAGCATTAGCTGCTGCATTGAAGGCTGACTTGTGTCAAATCTATACAGACGTAAGCGGTGTATATACAGCAGATCCACGCATTGTAAAAGATGCACGTAAAATCCCACAAATGTCGTACGAAGAGCTTTTGGAAATGGCATCGCTAGGTTCAAAAGTTATGCAGGCACGTAGTGTAGAATTTGCACAAAAACACAATGTAGTATTTGAAGTAAAATCAAGTTTTAACAACGAACCAGGAACTATTGTGAAATCTGAAATACCATCTTTGGAAGACGTCGTAATCAGTGGCGTAGCAGTCGATAAAAATCTAACAAAAATTACAGTTAGTGAAATCCCCGATAAACCAGGAATAGCAGCGTCTATTTTTGAGTGTCTAGGCGAAGCTGGAATTATTGTAGATATGATTGTTCAAAATATCAGCAGAGGCGGGAAAGCTAATCTGACTTTTACTGTATCGAAAGACGATGCATCCAAAGCAGAAAAAGTTCTCGCTAAATTCTGCGAAAATCTTGAAGGAGCAAGCGTCTCAATTACAGGCGATATAGCTAAAGTATCAGTAATTGGTACAGGCATGCGTTCGCACGCTGGTGTTGCTGCAAAATTCTTTAAGACACTTGCAGATAATAATATTAATGTGCAGATTATCACAACAAGTGAAATTAAAATCTCAGTTGGAATATCGCTTTCAGAAGCGGATTTAGCTGCCAATATTTTACATTCAGCATTCAATCTTGCATAAGATTTTTTAGAAAAAGTAAAAGACATTCTTCTTTAGATGAATGTCTTTTTTTTGCGGTTTAAATAAAATTACCTATCAGCGAAACACGCTTTAGCAAGCTTTTGAGCAGATTCAGCTCTATTCAAAATATAGAGATGAATACCATCAACTTTGTTTTGTTTTAATTCGTCAATTTGAGCTTGAGCCCAATCTAAACCGACTTCAGCACCAAGGTCCCCTGCTTTCTCTAATTTAGCAATTAGCCTATCAGGAATTTCAGATGCACACATACTCTTAAATCTCATAACTTGACTTAATGATAAAGCTGGCAAAATACCTGCAATTATAGGCTTATCAATACCAACAGCCCTACACTTTTCTACAAATTTAAAAAAATGCGAATTTTCAAAAAACATTTGTGTGACGATAAAATCTGCACCACAATCAACCTTGTGTTTTAAAAAGTTAATATCATCGTCAAAAGACTTTGCTTCAGGGTGTTTTTCAGGATAACCTGCACAACCAATGCTCAAATTTGGATAATTTTTTCTGATAAATTCTATGAGTTCTGATGCGTGCTTAAAACCGTCAGGATGTGGAACAAACGTAGTTTCGCCTTTGGGTGGATCGCCGCGCAATGCCATTATATTGCTAAAGCCTGAGTCGGTTAAATTCTTTAAAATGTCGGCAATTTCATCTTTTGAGTGTCCGAAACATGTCAAATGTGGCATTACAACAAAGTCAAAGATATCGCGTAATAAACTTCCGTATTCCATTGTACGTTCGCGAGTAGAACCACCTGCTCCATAAGTTATAGACACATAATCTGGTTTTAAATCTCGTAGTTTTGCAGCAGTTCGCAAAATTTGACGAGCCCCCTCTTCAGTCTTTGGTGGAAAAAACTCTACCGAAAACACTGTTTGAGTTGATGCAAATTTTTTGGCGATATTTCTTGTTTCCTTATTCATATAAAAAATACTGCATAAAACATACTACAATGTTTTGAATATGCAAGCATTAAGGCATAAGTAGTAAAAATCTATGGAAGAGAATTTAATTGTTTTTTAATAATTTCTCGAACGGGATTATCTACTTCCGCCTCATTATAAACCGATTTTAATATTTTTTTTGCTTCTGAAATTTTGCCATTGTTAATTAATAATGCCGCTAAAATTCTACGCGAATAAAAGCTATCGTCAACTTTTGTGGCTCGTCTGAAATAATCTTCAGCTAAATCGAAGCGTTTTGCAGATATGGCAATTTGACCTTGTTGAATTAATAGCTTATAATTGTTTGGAAACATTTTTAGCCCTTTATCTAAAAACATCATTGCTTGTCTAGCTTGATGTTTTTTGTAGAAGTCTAATTTTTCATCATTCTGAGATTTTAATGGCAAACGTTTCAATAACCAATGTGGAATATCAAAAGCTATTATACTAGCTGCTTGAGTCCAAAATGTAGTCATTTCAGGATCAATGGCACAAGCAAGTTCCATAGAAGATACACACTTTGAAATATCTTTATTTTCCCAACTCACATAACTTCTTATCCATACCATGTCTGCAACCAACGACCTATATCCACCCAAAACGGCAAATAGCGAACCACTCCCTAACGATGCCCTAATAGACGATACTTGTAAGTTATTAACATTTTTTATTGCGTGTTTAACTGGACTCATCGCTATCGCACATCCGATGAATACAATAAAAACAACACAATATTTTTTTAATGAATTAAGCATTAAAAATCTCTTTTAGAAAAAATCCAAGCCGACAACAATGAACTAATTAAAACGTAAGCCCCACCATATAAGCACAACAACGAAAATGTCGTAATACCAAGCGAGGTCTTTAACACGTTTTCTGAAACATCTAACAACTGAAAATCTGGCAATAGATAGCTTGCCATATCAGAAATAAAATTTCCTTTCCCGCCTAATCCAGCTAAAGTTTCGCCCATTATGCAAATTAAGACGCACATAAACGACATAGATACTGCAAACAAAAATGAACGCGACAAGCTACATATAAGAATGCTCAACGACGCACACATACTAATTTTCAACCATTGTAAAATGCAATATTCTGCAAAACTTATGTAATTTACATGTATATTTTCAAAACCAGCATTTGAAAGCGATAACG
>JAGAOA010000006.1 GCA_017623955.1 Opitutales bacterium | reverse complement strand
GGATAGAAAAAAACGTAAGTGCTGCTATAAAGAGTCTAAAATCTTTAGATAGAAAAGGTTTTGTTGCTGCCACATGTACCTTGGGTATTTGTTATGCTAAAGGTATAGGTTATTCAAGAAATCGCGATATAGCACATATAATGTTTGAAAAAGCATTTGCGTTTGGTTCAGTGCGTGCTGGAGTTGAATTGGCTGTAATGCGAATAGAAGATAGAAAGCCTTTAAAGAATAAGAAACTTGTTTTTGAAAGCGTACAGAAGTTATCGGAACTTGGGAATGTTGAAGCCTCGTATGCAAAAGCATTAGCTTTGTTAAATGGTGTAGCTTGTAAAGCTGATGTATTTGAAGCTAACAGACTATTACAATATGCAGTCGATAAAGGTAATGCAAACGCAATGTTCAAGTTAGGTATGAATTATCTAGAAGGCAATGGTGTTATTTCCGATGCAAAGGCTGGAGTAGAGTTGCTGATAAATGCAGCAAAAAAATCTAATGCTGAAGCATTGAACAACTTAGCAGTATGTTATCAAAATGGAATTGTTGTTGAAAAAAGTATTCCGTTAGCTCTTGAACATTATAGAAAATCGGCTGATATGGGATATGATGTTGCACAAAACAATTTGGCAGTATGTTACTTGCAGGGCTTAGGTGGTAGTACTAAAGAAGCCGTCGAACTTTTGGAAAGGGCTGCAAATAGCGGAAACGTCGATTCTTGGGAAAATCTGGCTCGCTGTTATTTAGATGGCGTTGGCACTGATAAAAATCCACAAGAGGCTGCGTATTGGTTACGCAAGGCTGCATTGCGTGGTGGTGTTGAGGCAAAAGCTGTATTAGGACGTATGTATGTTGATGGAGTATTGATAAAACAAAATCTTAGGGATGGAATAAAGTTTTTGTCTGAGGCAGCCAAGTCGGGTAATTCTGAAGCAATGCTCCATTTGGGAGCTTGTTACTATACAGGTACTGGCGTAAAGAGAAACGAACAACTCGGCGTAGCTCTTTTCAGAAAATCGGCAAATCTTGGAAATAAGAAAGCCAAAGAAACTTTACGTAAAATAAATAAATAACTAATTAAGTAAATTGGTTTAAAGCGTGATATCGTATTGCTCTTTTGCAAATCTACGCAAACCAGTTAGCGACTTTTTCATTTCCATTTCTTCGAGGAATGCAATGATATCATCAAATTGAGGCGTTATCATTTTAGGAACTTCTACTTCTAATGATGTATCCAGTCTGATTAATTCTAGATTGCGTCGCAAAAGGTTTTCGCCCTCTTTTATTAAGGGGCGGAATTTATCAGGTTTAAGCCAGTCGTATCTTTTGATGATAGTTTCGATGTCGCCAAAATCTTTAAGCCATTTTGCTGCAGTTTTTGGACCTACCCCAACAATACCGTCAATATTGTCGACAGAATCTCCAATGAGAGCTAAGTAATCTGGAATTTGAGCAGGAGTAACTCCGTATTTTGTCTTAACTCCGATACTATCAATTATTGTCCACTCCTTATTTTTTGGAGTAGGAGGCAATATTTGACGAATATTTGGTCCTACAAGTTGAGCAAAATCTTTGTCAGCACTTGCAATTATTGCAGTATCTCCATTATTTTTTATTTTTATTGCCGTAGATGCAAGAATATCGTCGGCTTCAATTCCTTCTTTTTCAGTTGGATTAAATCCAAATATCTCGCAAAGATACTTCATCGATGGGATTTGATTTTTAAACTTTTCAGGAGCTTCGCGTCTGTTTGCTTTGTAATTCGGGTGAATTTTTAAATGTCTAGCAGAGCCTCCTTTGTCGAAAAACACAGCAGTTGCGTGTGGTGTGTGTTCTCCAGAAAGTTTGATGAGGCTATTGAAAAATGCATGCAAAGCACCAGTTGGGAAGCCATCTGAACGCGTTAAATCAGGCATTGCATAAAAGCAACGAAAGCCCAAATTATATCCATCTATCAAAAGAGTATTCATTGTATGTATATATTTGAATATATTTTTTATATTTTCGCAACAAAATTTAAACTTTTTGATTGAACAAATGTTGAGAAATTTTCATACTGCGATATAGATTATGTTAACAAATAAAAAAAGAAAAATGTTAAGTGGTAACGAGGCTATTGCCCTTGCTGCCCATCATGTTGGTGTTGCATTAGGTGTTGGATACCCTGGAACTCCATCAACTGAAATTCTCGAAAACTTTTCGGAACTAGGTGGAAATGCAGAATGGGCTCCGAATGAAAAAGTTGCAGCCGAAGTTGCTTTAGGGGTTGCGTTTGCAGAAAGTAACGCACTTGTAACAATGAAACATGTTGGGTTTAACGTGGCACAAGATCTGTTCTTTACAGCTTCGTACAGTGGTGTTCAAGGTGGATATGTTGCAGTAGTTGCAGATGATCCGGGAATGGCATCTAGCCAAAACGAACAAGATACACGTTCGATAGCTTTTTGTGGAGGTATTCCAGTCTTAGAACCTGCATCGTCTCAGGAAGCTTATGATATGACACATTTGGCGTTTGAAATATCGCGTCGTTGGAAGTTGCCAGTTGTAATTAGAACAACAACAAGAGTTGCTCATACAACATCAATTGTTGCTTTTGACGATGTTGTTGCTCCATTGCCAACGGCAGATTTTAATAAGGATATTCCTGCTAGAGTTATGGTTCCAGCACATGCAAAACCAGCACACAAAGTATTGCGTAAAAAACTAGAAGAAATAGAAGCTTGGAATTGTACGGAAGGTCCAAATTCAATAGAAATGGGTAGTTCTGAACTAGGTATTATTGCTGGTGGTATGGCATATCAGTATGCAAAAGAAGCAGCTCCAGATGCATCGTTTTTCAAAGTGGGGATGTCGCCATTACCACTAGAGAAATTAGTTGAGTTTTCAAAGAAATTTAAGCGTTGTGTAGTTGTAGAAGAAGGAGACCCGTATATGACTACCCAACTCTTAGCGGCAGGTGCAAATGTTGAAAAACGTGCAAAGCAGTGGCGTTTTGGAGAGTTGAATGTAGATAGAGTTCGCGCTCAGATAGCTGGAGATACTTCATTCGAGATGCCTCAAATTAAGCAGAAGCCACCACAGTTGTGTGCAGGTTGTCCACACATATTTAGTTTTAAACCATTGGTAGATTTAGGTTGTATTGTTGCTGGTGATATTGGTTGTTATACTCTTGCAGCAATGAAACCTTTGAGTGGTATGGATATGCAGATTTGCATGGGTGCATCAATAGGTATGGGTGTCGGTATGCGAAAAGTTCTCCCAGAACAAAAAGCACGTAAGGTGGTGAGCGTAATTGGCGATAGTACATTTATGCACAGTGGTTTAACTGGTCTTGCCCAAGCAGTGTATAACCCTCCTTCAACAGGACACGTGATTATTGTACTCGATAACGCAATTACTGCAATGACTGGACACCAAGAAAATCCAGCAACAGGTAGAAAGCTAGATCATTCCGAAACTACACGTATATCTATCGAAGGCGTAGCGAAGGCAATGGGTGTTAAAAACGTTGAGGTGTTCAATCCTATAAAGCAAGCTAAAGAGTTTAAAGAATACCTGGAAGCTAAATTAGCATCAGATGAAATTACTCTTATTGTATTGCGTCAACCATGTATTTTCGTAGCTGCTGCCGAAGCAAAAAGAAAGGCTTAAAAATGGAAATTGGCGAAAAAACAATCAATGTAAAAATTGCAGGTTTGGGTGGAATGGGCGTTTTAAAAGCTGCTCTAATTCTTGGAGAATTGATGTTTGAAGAAGGCTTTGATGTAAAAAAGGCAGAAGTCCACGGAATGTCTCAACGCGGAGGTTCTGTTGCTAGTGATGTCCGAATTGGGAAATGCGTGTCGAGTCCAATTATCCCTGAAAAAGAGGTTGATTTTTTGGTGTCGCTTGAACCAGAATGGTCGGATGTTCATAAAATATCGTTATCGGAAAATGGAGTGGTAATATCGCCCGATAACATAGACATTTCTCAGTTGACGAGCAAAAAAGCTCTAAATGTTGCGTTGTTAGGTGTGTTGAGCAAACACTTCGATATTCCTGTCGAACGTTGGTTAGACACTTTAAAAAACTTTTTCCCCGAAAAACTTCATGCATCGAATGAAGCTGCATTTAACCTAGGTAGAAATTCATAAAATGAAACAGATTTGGAATGATGTACACGGCGAAGTTCATCCATTTACAGCATTAGACTTTCTTCCACGCGAACAAATGCGTGGATTACAATCGCAGAGACTTCGCGAAATAGTAAAGCTCGCTTATGAAAAAGTAGAGCTTTACAGAAACCGTATGAAAGAAAATGGAGTCTCGCCCGATGATATTAAAGGTATAGACGATATTTCAAAACTTCCATTCATGCAAAAAACTGATTTGCGCGATACTTACCCCAATGGCTTATTCGCGGTCGATATGAAAGATATTGTACGCGTTCACGCTTCTAGTGGAACAACAGGTAAGCCTATCGTTGTTGCATATACAGATGAAGACTTAAAGATTTGGGATTCTTCTATTATCAGATGTTTGAAAATGTATGGTGTAAATAGTGGCGACGTTGTTCAAAATTGCTATGGATATGGTTTATTTACAGGTGGTTTGGGTTTACACGATGGTTCTCAGGCTTTGGGATGTACTGTAATTCCAGCTTCTGGTGGTAATAGCGAACGCCAATTGATGTTGATGCAAGACCTAAAAACTACTGTGTTTGCATCTACTCCAAGTTACTTTATGCACTTGATTGAAGAAGGTAAATCACGTGGTGTTGATTTCAAAAAGTTGCCATTGCGTATTGGAGTGTTTGGTGGTGAACCTTCATCAGATGCAATGCGTAAATTCATTGCCGACAACACAAATGTTATTCCGTACGATATTTATGGATTGTCGGAAATTGTCGGACCTGGTGTAGGTGGTGAATGCGAACACAAGTGTGGTATTCATATCTTAGAAGATAATTATTATCCAGAAATTGTAGATCCAGATACAGGCGAAGTTTTGCCAGATGGCGAAGAAGGTGAATTGGTTTTATCTACTTTGACTAAGCACGCTATGCCAGTATTGCGTTATAGAACGCACGATATAACTTCAATTATTGCAGAACCATGCAAGTGTGGTAGAACTATTCGCAGAATATCTAGAATTTCTAAGCGTAGCGATGATATGCTTATTATTCGAGGCGTAAATGTGTTCCCATCTCAGATTGAAATCGGTATAAATCGCGTAGAAGAAACTACTCCAAACTTCAGAATTTTACGTGAGATGAAAAATGATATGGAATCACTCACTGTCGAAGTAGAAATTCAAGATAAATATTATGGAGATAGCTTAGAAACTATCGAAAAAATCCGAAGAAAAATCCAAGCATCAATAGTTCAAATTGTGAATATAAGAATTGATGTAAAGATTGTAGAACCTAATAGCATTCCTCGTTCTCAGGGTAAAATCAAAAGAGTTTACGATAACAGAAAGGTATAATTATGCGAATAAATCAAGTTTCAGTATTTTTAGGGAATACTCCTGGTAGATTAGAAAGCCTTTGCAAGGCTCTAGCTGATGCTAGCGTAAATTTGGAAACGCTGACTATTACAGAAAGTGCAGATCATGGAATAGTTCGTATGATTGTCTCTGATGCAGATAGGGCGGTAGAGGTGCTTTCTAAACAAGGATTTACTCCTAAAAAAGTTGAAGTTCTTGCTGTTGAGGTTGATGATACTCCAGGAGCATTGTTGAAGCTGTTGCAGAAAACTCGCGAAGCTGGTGTGAATGTAGAGTATATGTACGATATGTCTAAACCTTCATCAACACGACCTTTGATGGTTATGTCGTTTAAGGATATGGATACAGCTGAAAAAATCTTAAAAAATGCCTAACACAGACAACGATAGATTTGCAAAAGAGCTAGGTTTTCGCATTGTAAATTCTTCTAAGGATTCTGCTACTATTGTAGCAAGTGTTCAAGATAGATTTTTAAACGGCGTAGACATTGCTCATGGTGGCTTTATATTTTCACTTTGCGATTATGCAGTTGCTGTTGCTGCAAATACTGATGAACGTATTGCTATAAGTTCAAGTGCGTCTGTTGATTATATCGAGCCTATTATGCCTAATAGAGAAGTTATTGCTAAGGTATATCCGATTGTCGTTACGCAGAAAAGTGGCGTTTACGATGTAATTGTATCTTCTAATGAAAATTTAGATAAAAAATATGCCATTTTTCATTGCAGAATGATTTATAAATCATCAAAAATTTAGATTTTTTTGCGAAAATTATACAAAAAAGCGAGAGTTTTTTATAACTCTCGCTTTTTATCTTATGTAAATTTTTTAGAAAACAACTTGTAGTTGTGCCAATACCATATTGCTATGTAAGCGTTCAGCTTGCACGGCATTTAATCCATTTTCGTACCAACCATATTCGTAACCGATGGATGTTTTTATTGCTTCGGTAGGATACCAATTAACTCCTACATATAAAGTTTTGGCATCATCAAAATAGAATGTTTTGTTATCTGCTGTAACTCCCGCACCAAGTCCATCTGTTGTGACGTATGAAAATCTAACAACTGGCTCAAGCTCGCCCATTCCTCCCGTTAAATCCACTTTGTAGGCAACAATCAAATTTGCTCCAAATGCATCGGCAGAAGTGGAGATTGTTTTCCCATTTTGCACATTTTGATAGAACATTTCTCCTATTATAGAAACTCCTGCAACTTTGAGTATTGCATATGGATTTACTCCCCAAATTTCATTCTTTTCATCGTTGCGCTCAAAGCCTTTTGAAGCGTAGCCAGTATTTACTCCCAAATCGTAATTGATTGTTCTGCCATTTAACTCCATTACGTTTTTATAACCTACTGCAACGTAGTAACTTAACCCGCTGTTCGCATTAATGTTATTTATAACGCCAGAAGTCCCTTCTGTGATTTCAGAGGTAATTGCTGCACTATAATAAAGCCCTTCTATACTTGGGATTTCTCCATCCCAAAATATACCAACGGTACGACCGCCAAAGCACTTTATGTTTTGAGTGTTTCCTGCATGAGTGAAAACATTTGTAGCTATCGAACGATCAATTGCTAACAAGCCGAAGTCATCGGTAATTTGTTCTATACCCATATTTGATTTTCTCAAACCAATTTGCATTGTGCCGTTGATGTAATCAATATCAACATTTTTAGATATGACAACTTTATCAAGGTAATTGCGTCTATCTCCTTCTGAGCCAAAGTCCATAACTAAAGTTGCAGTCCAGCCACTGCCTACATCTGCTTCTAAGCCGAACTTTACGTATTTTAGTTCAAACCCGCTGATTTCATTAAGCGATGCTGTTCCATCAGAAATGTAATTATCAGCCCATTTAAACCAACCTTGCATACCTCCAAATACTCTGATTTGTTTGGTTGTTTTTGCACTTGGAGTTACTTCAACTGATTCTTTTGCTATTTGGGTAGCTTCTTGTTGAGTTAACATTCCTTTTTTTACGAGCGTTTCTAACAAAGCTTTATCTTGTGCGTAGGTTGAAAATGCACAAGTTACTGCTAAAATTCCTGCAAAAATCTTTTTCATAATATATTAAATCTTCATAATTAGAGGAAAAATCTCATCAAATTGCAAATATATTTATATATTTTTTATGCCAAATCTCTTTTATTTTTGTATAAGCCCATTAGATATTCGGTATTTCCGTCGCCACCCTTTATGGGGGACTCTATTATACCCATAATTTCCATTTCTGGAAAATTTGTTTCGGCAAAGTTTCGTATTTTTTCAACAGCCGTTAGCATTGTTTCGGTATCTCTTATAACTCCTTTATTTTTTCTCATTATTTTTGCAGACGTTTCAAATTGAGGTTTTATAAGACACGCCATTTTTGAATTGTTTTTTAAGAGTGGGACTAAGAATGGTAATATTTTTTCTAGAGATATAAACGACAAGTCTGCACAGATAAAGTCAAAGAGATTTCCATCAAAAAAATCTGGTGTTAAATTTCTTACATCTGTCTTTTCGTAATTTGTTACACGGGAGTCATTTAAGAGTTTGGAGTGTAATTGTCCTGAGCCTATATCAACACATACTGACTCCATTGCTCCGTGTTGAAGGGCACAATCGGTAAAGCCTCCAGTAGATGCACCAGCATCAAGTATTCGGAGGTCTTGCAATGATATTTTGAAGTGATTTAAAAATTCTTCTAATTTTAAACCAGCTCTCGATACGTAACGCAATGTGGTGTTTTCTGCTGAAATTTCGAATAAAGTATCTTCTGGAAATTTTCTTGAAGGTTTGTCTACTGCTTTTCCATTTACAAAGACTTTCCCTTCTTCTATTATTGCTCTTGCTTTAGAGCGACTTTTTACAAGAGATAAATCGACAAGTAGTTCGTCGGCACGTTTCATTATTTATTATTTGGTTTAAAAATTACTTCTATATATTCAGTTTTCTTAGGCGTGGATTTTTTTTCGGCTATGTTTTGACCTACTGATATTAAATTCCAAAACAAAATAATGGTACCTATAATCATAGCAATTGTGAGTGAGTAGCCTATGAAGATTCGCATATAATCAAAACGCGAAAGTTCCTTTTTTTTGCTAGACATACGGGGGACCACTCCTTTGAAGCCTCCTGTGAGTGATCTAGATTTTTCCCTTATTTTGTTTTCATCTATAAACATACTATATAATAAACGTAAAATAAGATAGGATTTCAAGTTATTTTATAATTGTTATTTGACAATTAATATTTTTTTTGTGATTGTTTTGATAGCACCGAGTGTTTGTCTTTAATGATTTTTTAATAAAGGGATGGATTTTATGAAAGTAAATATATGTATATTATTGATGGTTTTACTTGCATCGACTTCGTTTGCAAAGTTTTGGATGCCTGTAATATTTAACTGGGGAATGGTTATGCAACGTGATGTTCCTGTCAAAATTTGGGGAGTTGCAAATCCAAACGAAAAGATTGATGTTTGGTTCAATTGGAAAAAAACATCTACTGTTTCTGATAGTCGCGGAGAATGGAGTGTGACTCTTGCTCCTATGAAGGCAAATTTCAAACCAATGGCTATGACTATATTTGTAAACGATATTCCCAAAAAGGAAATTAAAGATATTCTTGTGGGCGATGTTTGGATTTTAGGTGGACAGAGCAATATGGAATGGCGTATGCCAAAGACTGACGAATATAAGCGAGCTTTAGCCGATGTAAACAAATATGAAATTAGAACATTTTATCAACCGAAAATGGGTGATAAAATTTTGCGTAGAGATAATCCTCCAGGATCGCGTTGGAATACTTCAATCGGCGATGCCACATTAGGTTCTTTTTCGGCAGTTGGTTATTATTTTGCAGAAGTTTTAGCACAAAAAGAAAATGTCCCAGTTGGGTTGATTTACACTCCAGTTGGAGGAGCTAAAATGATTACGTATATTCCAGAATCGGTAATGTCGAAAAATGAAGATTATGCAAAAGCATTGGCAAAGTTCAAAAAGGCCCAGCAGGAATATCCACACAAGAAAACTTTAGAGAAGTGGAATCAACTCAATGAAGAGTATAATAACAAAGTTGCTAAAGCTAAGGCTAAAAAACAGAAACCTCCACGCAAGCCTACATTCTTACATTTTAGTGTAGTAGATGGTATGCCTTATCCCTATAATCGGATGAATGCTCCTGCGTTTTTGTACAACAAAATGGTTGCACCTCTTTTGATGTATACAGCTAAAGGAGTTCTTTGGTATCAAGGTTGTGCTGATGCTGATGCTGATACGCATTTTAAACCGAAGTTTGAATTGCTCATTGATCATTGGCGTTCTGTTGCAGGTAATGAAACGCTTCCATTCTATTGCGTTCAGTTGGCTTCGTTTGGTACAAAGGCTCACTTTGCAAGTGTGCGTTGGGCTCAACAACAAACTGCTAAAAATGGGGTAAATGTAGGAGCTGTAAATATTATTGATACTGGCGATGAGAAAGATGTTCATCCACGGGATAAGCACATTGTTGGTCAACGTTTAGCTAATCTCGTATTGCAAGATGTTTATAAACACGATGATGTATTTGGAAAATGTCCAGATTTAAAGAAAATAAATTACAACGGAAATTCTGCCGAAATATTGTTCGATGATTTTGGTAGAGGTTTACAGCTAAAAGGCGATATTCGTGGTTTTGAAGTTTATTCAAACGGTATGTGGCAAAAAGCAAATGCCACATTCAAGGATGGTAAAATTGTAGTTACATCTGCGGATGGTGGCGATGTAGCTGGTGTTAGATATCTATGGAAGAACTGGGCTCGTCCAGACGTATGTATTTATAATAACGATGGGTTACCTGCAAATCCATTCATAAATCTAAGGTAATTTTTATGAAAAAAATAAATGTAATTTTATTTGCATTAGTGATGGCAACATCGCTTTTTGCCGAAGTAAAAGTACCAGAATTGCTTGGTGACAATATGGTTTTTCAGCAACAAAAACCAATCAGAATTTGGGGGACAGCAAAACCTAATTCCGAAGTTAAAATATTATTCAACTTCAAATATACGACGACAAAAGCTGATAATAATGGGTGTTGGAAAACCGAATTACCTGCCGAAAAAGCATCGCTTAAAAATTATGCACTTACAATCTTTGAAGACAATGTTCCTAATGTTGAACTGAAAAATATTCTCGTAGGCGAAGTTTGGATTGCTGGAGGGCAGAGCAATATGGAATGGCGTGTTGCACGTGCAGACAATCTTGAATTAGCAAAGAAGTCTGTACTGAAACAAAAGGGAAATATCGCTATTTTGCTCATAGTAATTATACAAAAAAACCTCAATCAGAATTTTCAAAAAATGCTCGTTGGATAGTGATTGATGAAAAAAATGTACCTAATTTAAGTTCTGTTGCTACAACATTTGCACAAGAATTGATTAGTGATTTAAATGTTCCTGTTGGTATTGTGTATATGGCTCGTGGTGGAACAACAATGGGTGCTTGGACATCGGAGGAATATATTTTGGCACGTCCAGAATTGCGTAAAAAGTTTATCGAGGTAAAAAAAGCTTTAGACGCATACGACAAAACGGCATACGACAAACGCATAGCTCAAGCTAAAAAAATTCAACAGAAAGCACATGCCGATAAAAAAGCTGGTAAAAAAGTTTCATGGGCAGAGTTGAATGCAGTTGCTCGTGTAAGCCCGATAACTCCATTTTCTTCAACTCAAACATCAACATTGTGGTATAATGGAATGTTTAGTCCAATGCGTGATTTTTCTGTTCGTGGGGTAGTATGGTATCAGGGAGAAAGTGATGCTGATCGCCCAAGATTACCATTCTACAAACCAAGTTGGTTTGCTATGACAGATTGTTGGCGTAAGCAATTGGGCGATAAATCGTTGCCATTTGTTTTTGTTCAACTGCCATCGCATGAGAGTCAATGGGGAGATTGGGCGAAAGGTCGAGTTAATCAGTTTGAATTGTCAAAAGAAGACGAGTACGCATTTATGGCAACAAGTATCGACTTGGGCGAAGAACATGAAATTCATCCTAAAGATAAAACGGCAGTTGCTCAACGTTTGGAGAAAGTTGCATTGAAATATGTCTATGGTAAAAAACATTTGAATGTAGATGCTCCTGAAGTGAAATCGGTTTCTTATAGTGGAAATTCTGCAAGAGTTAAAATTGAGACATTTGGTAGAGGGCTAAGTGTTAGAGGTCAAATGCGAGGGTTCGAGGCATTGATAGACGGCAAGTGGCAGAATGTATCGGCAAAGTTAGATGGAGAATATATAATTGTGAAATCGGACAATGGTCAAAAAATTTCAGGAGTCCGCTATTTATGGAAAAGTTGGGCTCGTCCTGATGTGTGTTTGTTCAACAAAGATGGTTTACCTTTATCAACATTTGAAATAAAATAAAAAATAAATATGAAAAAATATAGTTTAGCAATCTTGGCTTTTGTAACGGCAACTCTTGCTTTTGCAGAAATAAAAATGCCTGCAATTTTTGGGCATAAGATGATGTTTCAACAACAACAACCAATAAATATTTGGGGTACAGCAAAACCTAATTCCGAAGTCAAGGCAATGTTCAACTTCAAGTACACCACCACAAAAGCCGATGCTAACGGCAACTGGAAAATGGTTCTGCCAGCTGAACACGCTTCGTTTAGAGAATTTGCGTTGGTTGTGTACGAAGATGATATTCCCAATATAGAATTTACTAATATTCTCGTTGGCGAAGTCTGGATTGCTGGTGGACAAAGCAATATGGAATGGAAAGTTGAACGGTCGTCAGACAAAGAAATAGCAAAGAAAAACGCTAAAAATTTGAATGGCAAAATGCGTTATTTTATGCAGTCGTCTAATGGTTACTCTAAAGTTGAAAAAGACGAATTTCAAAAAGGGGCTCATTGGATGAGTGTAAACGAAAATAATGTATGTTCTACATCGGCTGTGGGCTATTATTTTGCTGAACGTCTCATTGAAGATTTAAATGTTCCTGTTGGCATTATCTATGCTTCAAAAGGTGCAACAAGAATGGACTGTTGGACCGACAAGCAAACTCTCTTGAAAGGTTGGGGTAAGGATTTTGCTCAAGTTGGTGGAATGATTAAGACTTTGGAAAATTACACAGATGCTCAATATCAAAAACTTTTGAAAGCTCATAAAGAAAAAGTGGCAAAGCACGATGCCAAAGTTGCTAAGGCTAAGAAAGAAGGTAAGCCAATTCCAACAGTAGCTTGGGACTTCCGTTATCCACCTTCATCTGAATCACCTGAAAAGGATTTTAGAACACCAACAATTCACTTCAATGGCAAGATTGCTCCAATGCGCAATTTTGGAGTTCGTGGAGTGCTTTGGTATCAGGGTGAAAGTGATGCTAATGGCGAATTCCTCAAGCATTATACGGAAAGTTTTGGTATGTTGATTGATTGCTGGCGTAAACGTTTGCAAAATAAAAATCTTCCATTCATTCAAGTTCAATTGGCTTCTTACGAAACAAAATCCGATTGGGCAAAGGCTCGCGAAGCTCAATACCAGAATACAAAACTTTATAAGAATGTCTATATGGCTCCAATTATCGATACTGGCGAAGAAAAAAATATTCATCCGCATGATAAGACAACTGTTGGTGCAAGAATGGAAAAAATTGCACTCGATAAAATTTACAATCGTGCCGAATATGCATCGGATTTCCCTGTTATGAAATCTGTTCAATTTAAAGGGAATGAAGCAGTTGTTTCTTTCAATACTTTTGGCAGAAAGTTGACAGGCAAGGGCGATGCTCGTGGTTTTGAAATTTTAGTTGACGGCAAGTGGCAAAAAGCAAATGTAATTTTAAGCGGAGAAAATGTTATTGCTAAAGTGGCTGACGATAAAACTATTGCTGGTGTTCGTTATCTTTGGAATAATTGGATAAGTCCTCAAGCGTGGTTATTCAATGGAGATGGTATTCCTGTTATTCCATTCTCAACTTCTAAATAAAATTAATACTCGGATAATGAAAAAGGCTTTCGAAATACGAAAGCCTTTTGTTTTTTTTAGAATTGAGTTAAATTAATTGTTTGGTGGAGGTGGAGGCATACGTGTGCCATCGCCTATCATACGTTTGAACATTGATTTAACTTGTGGGTCATTTATCAGATTAGTGCGTTCATCATCTGATAATTTCCCATCGCCGTCTTTGTCGTATTTTTTTATTAGAGCTGCTCTGCGTTTTGCGCCATCTTTAAACATTTCTCTACGTTCGTCGCGATCGAGTCTTCCATTTCCATTTTTGTCGTATTGGGCAAGTATTTCTTTTGGTATATTTCTACCAAATCTACCCATTCGACGCCCTCTCATTTTTTCGAACATTTTGCGTTGTTCATCTAGAAAAACCATTAGCTCAGATTCTGAAAGCTTTTCATCGCCATCTTTATCGAAACGCTTGATGACATCTTTAGCGTGTTTTTGACGCATTTCATTTAGGTCTGCCGATTTTTCGTTCATTGCTTTGTTGGCAAGTTCGCGTTCTTCTTTGTTCAAACGTCCATCGCCATCTTTATCGTATTTTTTCATGAGCTGGATTTTTGCCGCTATGGCTGAAGAATCCGGTGCAGGTTGTTGTGCGAATACAAGGGAAGATATCGCCATTAATGTAATTGTTACTATTCTTGTTTTCATATAAATTGCCTTTTTCTTGTTGAAGATAGGGGTTATATTTATAATAACGCATATTTTTTAAAAAAGTTTCATTTTTCTATTTTTATTCGATTTATACTATTTTCTGTTACTCATTTTATGTCTAAATGCCTTTATTAAAAGTGTTGCAAAAACCAAAAGAAGTGATTTAATTCCCGCCTATGAAAAAATTTTCAATTATAATATTTTTTGTGACTACAATGTCTTTTGCGTTGTCGTTGAATTCTTTTGCCAAAGAACCTACTGCTAAAACAACTTCGACAAGTGTTGCAGTTTCAGAAATGAGTGTTGAACAGCTTAAGGCTAGAGTTGCTCAATTAGAAGCTGATTTAATTAGTTATAAACGATTGAAAGAGGAAAACAAAAGATTGCGTCGTCAACTCAGAAAAATAAGAATGCAGATGTATGATGACGGCGAATTTGAAGCTCCTAAAAAACGTATCATAAAAAAGAAACCACTTCCTACTAAGGTGAAACCAAAAGTTAAAGAAGAAGTAGAAGACGAAGAAATTGAAGAAGTTGAAGAAGAAAATCGTGAACCTGAGACATTTATCGAATGGTTAACTCGATAACAAAAAAAATTTAAATTATGTCAGATATAGATTTCAAAAATACATTAAACTTACCATCAACTAAATTTCCAATGCGTGGAGATTTGGTTAAACGTGAACCATCGCGTATCCAGCATTGGCAAAAAATTGATCTGTATAAAAAGATACAGAACAAAAATGCAAATAAACCAAAATTTATTTTGCACGATGGCCCTCCATTTACTAATGGCGATGTTCATATCGGCACAGCCTTAAATAAAATTCTTAAGGACGTAATTTTGCGTTACAAGTCTATGAAAGGATTTTATACTCCTTATGTTCCAGGTTGGGATTGTCATGGATTGCCAATCGAACACAAGGTTGCAAAGATGTTGCGCGAAGAAAATAAACAACTCTCAACTGCTGAATTGCGTGAGGAATGTGCAAACTTCTCGGCAAGTTTTATGGAAAAACAACGCAAGCAGTTTGTTCGCTTAGGTATTCTTGCAGACTGGGAACGTGAGTACAGAACAAAAGATCCCTCTTATGAAGCTGATATTTTAAGAACTTTTGCTGCGTTTGTTCGTCGTGGTCTAGTTTATAGAAGCAAGAAACCTGTTTATTGGTCTATTCCATGTGCAACTGCGTTGGCGGAAGCAGAAATTGAATATAAGGATCATACTAGTTCGTCTATATGGGTTGCATTTAAGCTCGATGATGAGTCGAATAAGCGATTGGGTTTGAATAGTGCTGAAATTGTTATTTGGACAACAACTCCATGGACAATGCCATCAAACTTAGCAATGGCTGTAAATCCAGAAATAGAATATGTTGCGGTATTGGCTAATGGTAGAACATTCATTGTTGGGGCACCTTTGGCAGAAAGTTTCATAAAGGCTTGTTCGTTAGAAAATGCTGAGATAAAATCATTGGGCAAGGGTAGCGATATTGAAGGTATTACAGCTTATCATCCATTCTGCAATCGCAAAAGTACTGTTTATTGTGCCAGATATGTAACAACAGATTCTGGTACAGGTGTTGTACATATCGCTCCAGGTCATGGTTTGGAAGACTATCAAGTTGGTTTGGAACATGGTCTCGATATATATTGTCCACTAGACGACGAAGTTAGATATGTCGATGATGGTAAAATTCCAGCAGAACTTGTAGGTATAAGAGTTTTGGAAAATGAATCTGGTAGAAGTGCAGCAAATGGTGCAGTTCTGGAAATACTAAATAATTGTGGTGCATTGCTAAAAATGGAGAAGATTGCTCACCAATATCCTCATTGTTGGCGTTCTAAGACTCCTGTAATATTCAGAGCAATGGATCAATGGTTTGTGGCGCTTGATAAAGATAATCTTCGCAACGAAGCTCTCAATGCTATTTCTAGTGTTGATTGGTTGCCAGCTCGTGGTGAAAACAGAATACGTGGTGCGGTAGAATCACGTCCAGACTGGTGTATTTCACGTCAACGTGCATGGGGAGTGCCTATTCCTGCTTTCTATGGCAAAGATGGTCAAGCATTCTTGGATGCAGATGTAATTGAGGCGATAGCTTCAAAAGTTGAAAAGTATGGCACAAACTTCTGGTATAATTCTTCAGAAGCTGAAATCTTAGATGGGATTTCATTGCCTGAAGGATGGG
>JAGAOA010000023.1 GCA_017623955.1 Opitutales bacterium | reverse complement strand
GTGGTTTTATAAAGCGAGCGTCAACTACTCCAATTTCAATTCCACATTCAACTTTAATTGCATCTGCTATCGTCATAGCTTCGCTGAGCATATTACCCAATGCCCAAATGCAAATTTTGCCATCAGATTTTCTCAATTCATTGGCTTTCCCGATTTCTAGCATACTAGGCGTTTCTTTTATCTTAACGCCTTCTGCTTTTCCGCGTGGATATCTGATAAATGCTGGAATTTTTGCTTGAATTGAAGTCCAAAGCATATCGGTTAGTTCATCTTCGTTAGATGGTTGCATTACAACTGCATTAGGAAGAGAACGTAAAAATGAAATATCAAATAACCCGTGGTGAGTTGCTCCGTCGTTGGGACTTAGACCAGCTCTATCCATACAGAAAACAACAGGGAGCTTTTGCAGACATACATCATGCATTGCGCAGTCGTACGCACGTTGCATAAAGGTTGAATATATAGCAACGACTGGTTTTATTCCGCTACAAGCAAGTCCAGCTGCGAAAACTGCAGCGTGTTCTTCGGCTATTCCAACATCGTAAAATTGCGATGGTAATTCTTTCTTTAGTGAACTCATACCAGTCCCTGACGCCATCGCAGCTGTTATACCTACGATTTTTTCATCTTTCTTTGCGAATTTCAAAAGAGCATTGCCAAAAACATCTTGATAATTTGGAATGGTCTTGTCTTTTGCTAGCGACTCTCCTGTTTCGATGTTGTAAGGCGTTGCTCCGTGGAATTTTTCTGGATTATTTTCTGCGGCAGGTAAGCCTTTCCCCTTTTTGGTAACTATATGCAAGATAACTGGTTTGTTTGCATTCTTGCAATATTGCAAATATTTTTCGAGAGTAGGGATATCATGTCCATCAATCGGACCAACATAAAGCATTCCGACATTTTCAAATACCGACGAAGGCAGTACCAAACTTTTCATTTTTTGATGCAATCTTTCATTTGCTTGGGCTGCCGAATCGCCTGCGAGTTTCTTTAAAAACTCGTTCATATCGTTATAAAGACGATTGTAATACGGATTTGTTATTATATTGTTGAGATGCTTTGAAATCGCCCCAACATTTTTTGCAATAGACATCTTATTGTCGTTTAGCACGACAATCATTTTCTTTGTCGTTGTAGAAATGTTA
This sequence comes from Opitutales bacterium, assembly GCA_017623955.1. Next base: position 8,154 of record JAGAOA010000023.1, on the reverse strand, counting down.
TTGAGTGCTTCAAGCGAAACCCCATTTGTGAGAGCCGCATCGCCTACAACTGCAATGACGTTTTCATCTGTTTGATTGCGATCTCTTGCAGCAGCAAATCCTAATGCAGCCGACAATGCAGTTCCTGCATGTCCTGCGCCAAAAGCATCGTGTTCACTTTCTCCTCTATTGCAAAAACCACTTATACCACCTGTTTGACGTAAATTTTGGAAACGTTCGTTGTTTCTGCCAGTCAATAATTTGTGCGTGTAGCATTGATGCGAAACATCAAATATGATTTTATCTTTAGGAGTTTCAAATACTCTGTGAAGGGCAATGCTGAGTTCAATCACCCCCAAGTTTGGACTAACGTGACCACCTTTTTGCGATGTTACAGAAATTATTTCTTTTCTAATTTCTTCTGCTAGTTGCGGTAATTTTGCAGCTGGCAATTTTTTTACGTCTTCTGGGGAATGTATATTTTCAAGCATCATTTTTACCCTTTATGTATATGGAGCATTATTCAGCTTCTACGTTAAATGGTTCAATCGTGTCGCCGTTTATTTTATTTATTCTAAGTTCGGCGTTATTGAGCTTTTGACGACAAATATCTAGACACTTTTTAGCACGTTCATATTTGTCTATCGACGCATCTAAGCTCAAGCTACCACTTTCCATTTCCGCAAGTAGTTGCTCGAGTTCTTCTAAAGTTTTTTCAAAAACTTGTTCGTCTTTTTCTTTTGAAGCCATTATCAAACTATCACTATTTCACAAGTAAGAAGATTTTGCAAGTTATTTTAAGCAACTTCAAATATTAAATACTGAAAACTTTAACCGATTTATATTGTCTAAATAAAAAAATATGTAGCAATTTAAATTTCGTAATTCATTGTAAATAAAAAAATAAATTAATTTTACCTTATTTTTTTGCTGGACTTTTATTTTCAAATATGTCTTAATACACAATAAGGTGGTCTGCACTTAAAACGAAAATTGAAGAGATTGAATTATGGCTATTAAAAAAAATATTGGAAAATTAAATATTAAGTCTTCGTATGCGTATCTTATTGAAAAGAAATGTGAAGGCGATGAATTCACAGAAGAGGAAGTACGCAATATAGTAGATTCTATTTTAGATGATGAAATGCCAGACTATCAAATGGCTGCGTTGATTATGGCTATTTTCTTCAAAGATATGGCAGCCCAAGAAACTGCTTATTTTGCAGATGAAATGATTGGTACAGGAGAAACTTTAGATTTATCGCACATATCGCGTCCAAAGGTTGCAAAATATTCTACGGGGGGAGTTGGCGACAAAACGTCTATGATTTTATCAGCTATCGGGGCGGCTTGTGGCGTTGTAATTCCTGGAATGAGTAGTTCGGACGAAGATTTTGTTGTTACTGTACATAATAAGCTTTCGTCAATTCCAGGTTTTAAGAATAAATTGACTCTCAAAGAGTTCGAAAAACAGTTGTCGACAATTGGTTGTGCCATTTGTGAACACGATGAATCTATTTCACCAGTAGATTCGAAATTGTATAAAATGCGTCAAAGTACAGCTACAATTGCAAGCTTACCTTTGATTACCGCAAGTGTGTTGAGTAAAAAATTTGCAGTAGGTTCAGAAGGTTTGGTTGTTGACGTAAAATGTGGTAATGGTTCGTTCTTGCACGATTTAGAACAAGCAAAACAACTTGCTAGAACTATCACTAGAGTAGCAAGAGTAATGAAACATCGTTGTGTTGCTCTTGTTACCGATATGAGTCAACCTCTCGGAAATTGTGTTGGCATGGGCTTTGAAGTTCTAGAAGCATTGGAATTCTTGCGTGGGAATGGTACAGAAGATATGAAAGAACTAGTGTTGAAGCTAGGTATGGAAATCTTGCGTTTGGCAGGTGTTGCAGGTTCTACTTTATCGGCAAAACAGGCAGTAGAGCGTGCAATTGAAGATGGTTCTGCATACAAGAAGTTCTTAGAAATGATAAAAGCCCAAGGTGGTTCAGCTCCATGGCTTGAAGATCCAACAAAGTATCCAATGCCAAAGCATGTAAGAAAACTTCCAGCTCCAAAACGTGGATATGTTCATAATATCAATGCTGGTCAAATTGCTCGAGGCGTACAAATGTTGTCGATGACAAAGTCTGGCAAGATTGACCCATTTGTAGGGGTAACAGAAGTTAAGAAAATTGGTACACAGGTAAAACAAGGTGAACCATTGTTGATGATTCATTACAATGATGAGTATAATCTTGATTCTGCTATTGATTACTTCCGTAATGCTTACAGATTAGCTCCGCGTCGTCCCGCATCTCCAGCTATTGTTGTAGAACGCGTTGCTTAGTTTTAGAAAAAAGGAGGTCTGAGTCTATGACAATTTGGAGTGCGCTCCTTTGCCAACAAGAGTATGTAAGATAGTCAGATTATATACAAAAAGCGGTAAAAGAGAGAGCATCCTAAAAAACTTAGGATGCTCTCTTTTTTTTTGTTGAGTTAAATTGTATTATTTGCGTTCTATGCGGTTTATAAGTTCTTCGGGACTCTTTACTTCAAGCCCAATTATTGTATCAACAACAACTCCATTGGGCGATAGTATTATCAATGTTGGGAATCCACGAAGTTGATATTTTTCAGCAAGTTCTTTGTAGCGTTTTGCAAATTTTTTGTTGTTAGGTTCTCCAAATCTAGAGAAATCTGCAGCTATGAAGTGTAACTTTTCGTTTGCATATTTTGCAAACTCCTTTGTTTTTAGAATAAATTTATCCATCATTTGACATGGAGGACACCATTCATTGCCTGAAAATTGAAGGATTATCTTCTTCCCATCAGCTTTAGCAGCTTTTAAAGCCGCGTCGAAATCTTCTTCTATTTTCAAAGCATCTGTCTTAACTTCAGCTTTTACAGAGGTTGACTCTTTGTTTGTTGCGTGTAATGGAATTGCACATAATGCCGATAAAACTGCCATTAAAAAGTATTTTTTCTTATTTATTTTTTTCATAGATTTTCTAATTGTTCGTTTCTTAGTATCGTAATTTATTTTTCAAAAGTAAGCATGATTTTTCTTTTGATAACTAAAATAAAAATGCACGTGTCAAAAGCATGTGCATTTTTTTTTGCGATGTTTTTATTTTTCTCTTAAATGTATTTTATATTTTCCAGAAACCACTTTACTCAATACTGGATACCCATCTTCAAGAGAACAGTCCTTTTTAAGTGGATCGCCATTAATGCGTACCGATGCAACATTTTTTGTTGGAATTTTTATTGTACCTGTTGAGTTTGGCGGAATTACAATATTCCATTCAATAACACCATCTGTACGTTTCCATGACGATGATGCAAGTCCATAAGGAGTTTGTAGTGTTGCCGTTGCGAAAGACATTTTATTTGTGAGGTTGGGGGCAAATATTACATTCTTATAGCCAGCAGCATTTTCATCGTTCCATAAACCTGCAACGTCTTTGTACATCCACTGACCTATTGCGCCATACGCGTAATGATTAAACGAATTCATGTTGACATCTCCAAATCCATCTTTGTGAGAATAGCTATTCCAGCGTTCCCACATTGTTGTAGCGCCTTGATTAATTGGGTACAACCACGATGGATATGTTTCTGTCAACAACAGTCTATAAGCCAAGTCACTTCTACCAAATTTTGTTAAAACTGGATTTAATAGAGGTGTACCCACAAAGCCTGTGCGTAAGTGGAAGTCTGCACGTTCTATTGTCTTTAGTAGATTTTTAAATGCAGCAGGGCGGACGTTTTCAGGTAGGATGTCGAATGCTAATGCTAGCAGATACGATGTCTGACAGTCATTTTCAACAATTCCATTTTCCTTTAAATACTTTTTGCAAAACGCATTGCGAACCTTCTGAGCCGTTTCAGCGAACTTTTTAGCATCTTCATTTTTACCGAGTATTTTTGCAACTTTAACCATTATATCGCAATCGTAAACAAAGTACGCAGTTCCGATTAATCCTTTTGAGCTATCCGATTTTCCCAAGGGGGCAAAAGGTTGAATCCAGTCGCCATAGCCCACTTCTGGACGAGTGTAATTTTTCGCATCCTTAATGAGGAAGTCTATGTATTTTTTCATAGCTTCGTAATTGTCGCGTAAGATTTTTTCATCTCCGTATGCTTTGTAAATTTCCCATGGGCAGATTATCACAGCATCAGCCCAAGCTGCTCTACCGACATTTTCTCTAAACCATTTGGCTTCCATATTTTTCTTTTTTGGTGCAATATCTGGAAAAGCTCCATTAGGCGTTGTAGCATCTCTTATATCTAGAGTCCATTTGTTGAAGAAAGCGTTTACATCCATATTGAATGCAGCAGTTGGGACGAAAACTTGAGCATCGCCAAGCCACCCCATACGTTCATCGCGTTGAGGGCAATCGGTTGGAACTGATAGGAAGTTGCAACGTTGACCCCACTGGATGTTGCTTTGTAATTTATTGATTTTTGTTTCTGAGCAAAGAAAAGATCCTATTAATTTTAGGTCGGTATATACCACTTTCCCTTCAACCCAATCTTTTGTTGCTTCAATTTCTTCAGGTAATCCGCTCAATTCAACATAGCGAAATCCGTGGAAGGTGAGAGTAGGTTCATATTCAGCAATTCCATAGCTTGAGCATGTGTAAGTATCTATACTTCTAGCGGTTCTGTAATTATCGGTATACATTGTGCCATCTTGATTTAACATTTCGGCAAAACGTATTGTAATTTTTCTATCTGGTACAGATGGAATTTTTATTTTTGCCCATCCAACTATATTTTGTCCTAAGTCGAAGATGTAAGTTCCTGCTTTTACTTTTCTTACAGAGATTGGATAAAGTATATCTTTTATGACAACAGGAGTAGCTCTGCGTGGTTCTATTAATATTTTGTCGTCAATTTTTTCAGCTTTTACCGATTTCCATGAAGAGTCGTCAAATTTGCTTACATTGCCAATTAGTCCCCATAAATTAGACAGCGATGGAGTTGAATATGTGTCGTTCCAACCGTCTTGTTCTAAGCGTGCATCATAGTCCTCTCCATCATAAATATCTGCAGCCACAATCGGACCACGCGACCATTTCCATGAAGAATCTGTTACTATGGTTTGTTTTTTTCCATCTTTGTATTCTATTTCAATCTGAGCTAAGAATTTTGGATTATCGCCATAATTGCACGAATTCAAATTCCAGCCCATTCTGCCGGTGTACCAGCCTCCACCTAACAATGCCCCTACTGTATTATTGCCTGAACGCAATGCATCTGTTACATCGTATGTGTTTGATTGTACACGAACTCCGTAGTCAGTCCAGCCAGTGCCCCAGAAGTCGTTACCGATTTTTTTGCCATTTATATACATCTGGAAAATACCTAAGCACGATACATACGCACGAGCCTTTACGATATTCTCGCCTAGTGTAAATTCTTTGCGAAGGTATGTTGGTTTGTCGCCTCCGAGAGTAACTTCTCTAAGTTTGCCTTTGCCGTTGTGCGATTTACTACGAAATTCTTTGCGTCTTGTAGTTTCTTCGTTTGCAGAGATCCAATCTGCTTTCCAGTCCGAGTTTTTTAAGAGACCTTGTTCGAATGAATGAATATCCGACCATTCAGATTCTTCACCTTTTTCGTCCCAATATTTTACTTTGAATACAGCTCCCGTTTTTGCGGCGAAAGGTTTACCTTTGTACGCTACTTTAACAGATTTATCTGAATTTACCTTACCGCTATTCCACAAATAGTTGTTGTCGTTGAGTGCTTTTTCGTTTTCTGCAACTACAATTTGATATGCCGATTGAGCCATTCCGGTTCGTTCTGCCGGAAGTTTCCATGAAAACGACAAATCTTGAAGATTGTATCCAAGAGGGTTGGTATAGAAATCGCACACAGTTACGTCTACTGGTTTCCCCGCAGCTAGCATTTCGCTTCCGAGCGTGAACGCTAATGCGAACAATGAGTATGTCATTATTTTTTTCATAATAGATATTTGTTGTTATATTTGTATAAATTATCGTTTTTTTGGTTCTGTGCGTCAAGTCTATTGTTCTTTAAAAAAAAGCGGATTCGATTACTCGAACCCGCAACTACTATACAAACACAAAACAACATTCTTAGGAATTTTTGCTTTCGCAAAAAATATCTATTTTGTCTTAGGACACGCTTGAGCACAATTTGTAGTCTGTTGTGGACAATTTTTTGTTTTTGGGCATTCTTTTTTAGGGCATACCTTTTCCACACATGGACATTTTGAACAATCGTTCTTTGGACAATTTTTCTTTGGGCAACAGCAAGCGCTCAAAGCTAGTGCCATTACAGCTATTAATGATAACGATAAAATGTTTTTCATAATTTTCCTTTTTTTTGATGGTTGTGATTACATATTCGGTAACTTCCCATTCTAATAAACAATTTTTTTTTATTTTTGTTCCAAAAAAAGTAATTTTTTTCTTGACAAGGGTAGTTAGGGGGGTAGCATATAGCTCTACATTAAAAGAAAGTTTAATTTATGAAAAGGAAAATTGCATTAACTTTAATTTCTATCATAGCATTGATGTCATCTATGAATGCTGCTGGATTTTATTGGTTGACTGATAACGTAAATACGTTGCCGGTTATGAATGATGGTACAGTTGTTCAAGATGGTGATAAAATATATTTTTGCAAAGATGGAAATAGCATTTCTGCTAATGTTGACACAGAAAAAAATATTTCAAGTTTGAATCTTTCTGTTTTAGGTTTTTCTGGTAGTGCAGGTGTTGCAGGAAATACTGATATCCAGATTGGTGCGGGCTTTGAGCTTACAATAAACCAGCTTCATACGGAAACAAAGGGTATGGTAGCAGATTCTCAAGTTCATTTTTCGGGTGATGGTACAGTTAAATTCTTAAATTTTAGAGCACATCAAACAGGGACAACTACAACGTGGAATATAGAATGTGCATCTAAGTTTGAAGGATCTCAAGGTGATTTGTTTTTGGGCGAAAATACATCTGTATCATTCTCTAATTTAGTAGAATCAGCAGGTTCGCGTGAAATTCAAATTGCTGCAAACGCAAAGTTGTATATTAAATATACAGGAACAAGTTGGCAATCGTTTAATATAAATGGCTTGTCTGTAAATGGTGGTACTTTTGAATTTGCTGGTAAGTCTGGTAGCCCTGTTTTAATTCATGGTACAGCTAACGAAATTTCTTCTCTTTCTGAGGATGCTAAGGTTAATTATTTCAGATTATCTGATAGTTCTTCGCTTACCATAGGTGAAGGCGTAACACATAAAATTATATCTGCTAATGCAGGTATTACATTGAACAATAACGCCAAACTAATAATTAATTCAAAAGATGCTCTTATAACAACTGATAAAGCTTTGTCTGACGACGGTTATATTAGAATTGAGTGCTCAGGTGCTACAAAAACTGCTTTTTTGGAACTTGGTGCAGACAATAGTTTTGCAGATTTAAAATCAAATAATGCTACAAGTCCTACTGTATTTACAATTACTTTAAATGGCAATGTAGCTACTTTCGAAACTATCTTTACCGAAAATTTTTCTGAAATAATTATTTCAGATTTCCAAAACGATTTATTTCGCATAACAGAAAAAGATACAATTGGAAGTATCGACATAAAGAAAATTACAGCAATGCAGGGTACTAATAAAGTAGATGTAAGCTGGGCAGATATGGGTGGTTATTATGCATTGGTAAGTGGTGTTGTTCCAGAACCAGCCGAATGGGCAATGATATTCGGCGCAATAGCGTTAGCATTCGTTGCCTACCGCAGAAAGTAAAGCAAAACCGTGAGGTGCTTGCTTTGGTGGTGGTGGTATTTATAAAAAGAAGAAGAAATGCGTTTCATAAGAAACGCATTTCTTTGTAAATAGAACCACCACCAAAGCAAGCGGTTTGATTTCAAGTTGGTTTGTTCGGGTGGTCTGTACATAGTACTATCCCACCGCTCACAAACGCAACTTCCAATGCAAACCTCACGATTTTGTTCTTCCAACACAATCCCACTCTAAAAAACGTGCGAGGGCGGTGTCTCGATTGCGAAAAATATTTATATAAACACAAAGAGCTTTTCTAAGAAAAGCTCTTTTTTATATAAATACGCAATCGAGGCACCTCACAGCTTATGGAGCGTTTGTTCGGGTGGGCAGTGCGTAGCACAGCTCCACCAACT
>JAGAOA010000277.1 GCA_017623955.1 Opitutales bacterium | reverse complement strand
GCTCCAGGGTATGACATGTATTACCTTTGGACTATGACTGGTAAGGTAAATCGCGGTTTGATATCTTCAATGGACCCAGATCATAAATGGGTTGTTGGTAAATAAAACAGATATTTATGGCATCGGAAAACGACATTCTTTTAGGTATTGATTTCGGCACTGGTGGTTGCAAAATAACTGCAGTGTCGGCTGTTTCGGGCAATGTTTTGGGAGAGGCTTCGGTTGAGTATTTTACTGAGTTTGCTCATCAAGGTTGGTCGGAACAAAAACCTGAAGATTGGTATGTAGCAATGTGTAAAGCTATTGCTCAGGTTGGTGCAAATGGCGTAAACTTGTCAAATGTACGTGCAATTGCTTTCGATGGTTCTACTCATAATGCAGTTCTATTAGACGAAAACTACAAACCTGTTCGCAAGACTATTATGTGGACAGATCAGCGTAGTGTAAAGCAGTGTCAATTTTTGCGAGATAATTATTGTCAGCAAATATTTGATACAGCTTATCAAATGCCAACCCCTACTTGGACTCTTCCACAGATGATGTGGTTGAAAGATAACGAGCCAGATGTTTTGAAAAAAACAAAACGTGTTTTGTTTGTAAAAGACTATGTTCGCTATTTGGTTACAGGGATAGCGTGTACCGATTATATCGAAGCTCAAGGTACTTTGTTTTTCGATATGAAAAATCGTTGCTGGTCGCCAGAATTAGTAGAGTTGTCTGGTTTAGATTTTAGTTCTCTTCCAGAGTTGGTAAAGCCATGCGATGTTGTCGGTAAAGTTACTGAATCTGCGGCTCGCGATATGGGCTTGCCAGAAGGTATCCCAGTAATTTGTGGTACGAGCGATTCAGCGGTAGAAGATTATGGTGCTGGAGCTATCGAGCCAAACGATTGCATTATAAAGCTTGCAACGGCTGGGAATGTAAATGTAATGACTTCGGAAGCTCATACATCGCCAACAACACTCACATACTCACATGTTATCGATGGTATGTGGTATTCGGTTGCAGCAACAAATGCTGCTGCGTTGTGTTTGCGTTGGTTTAGAGATGCTTTTTGTGGCGAAGAAAAAATTCGTGCAGAACAAACAGGCGAACGAGTCTTTAAATTAGTAGATGCTCTTGCTGAAAAATCGCCAGTTGGTGCAAATGGTGTAATGTTTCATCCTTATTTACAAGGAGAACGTTCTCCATATTGGGATGCCGATTTGCGTTCTAGTTTTACAGGTGTTTCGATATCTTCCAACAAAGGAGATTTTATTCGTGCGTTGATGGAAGGTGTCGCGTTTTCGCTTAAAGATTGTTATGGCTCTATTGAACAAATGGGATTGCCCGTCAAACGTATATTCCTAATAGGTGGAGGAGCTAGAGGAAAACTTTGGAGCGAAATTATAGCAAATGTATTCAATTTGAGTGCAGCGGTTTCTCTACCTGGAGATGCTTCTTATGGAAGTGCTCTCTTGGCGGGCGTTGGTGCAGGATTCTATTCTACGCCAGCTGATGCTGTTCGCCAGTGTTTGAAATTTGATAGAACAGTTCAACCAAATGCTGAAATAGCGCAGATTTATTCTACGCTTTTTGAAAAATATAAATCAATTCACGACGCACTTGCGCCTATCTATAAAAATAACTTTTTCACTAAATAAACAGGAGAAAATATAAAATGTTTGTTTCAAAAGACAGTTACATGTTTGAAATGATTAGAACGGAACTTGTCGATGCAATCGGCAAGGATTACGTTAATACAGGAGATTCCGATAAGTTCGGTCATTCAATCGACTATTATTGGATTCCAGAAATGTGGCACGACCGCGGTATGCCTACACCGAAGCCAGACTTCGTAGTGCATCCAGGAAGTGCAGAAGAAGTGGCAAAGATTATGAAAATCGCCAACCAGTACAAAATTCCAGTAGTTACATGGGGTGGTGGTTCTGGTTCACAAGGCGGTGCATTGCCTATCGCTGGAGGTATC
>JAGAOA010000276.1 GCA_017623955.1 Opitutales bacterium | reverse complement strand
GCTGCACCATAAATCATTGCATTTTTCAACGAAGTAAAATCGCAAGCATCTTTACCTGCTAGATAGCCTGTCAACGCACCGACAAATGAATCTCCTGCTCCAGTTGGGTCATGCAACTCGGTTACAGGGAATGCTGGAATTACAAAGAACCCATCTTTATGAAATAACATTGCACCATATTCACCTGTTTTTATTATTACAGACTCTGCACCCATCTGTGAAAGCTTTTCTCCTGCACGAATTATATTACGTTCTTGAGCAAGAGCTTTTGCTTCACTGTCATTTACAATAAGTAAATTAACACGTTTAATCATTTCTTTAAGTGGCTCTAGGGCAATATTTATCCATAAGTCCATTGTGTCTAAGACTACAAATTTAGGTGATGACACTTCGTTTAGGACTTTACTTTGATGTTCTGGCGATATATTGCCTAAGAGTACATATTGTGCGTTTTTATAAGAATCGGCAAGCTTTGGTGAATACCCTTCAAAAGCATTCAATTGCACATCGAGCGTATCGCGTGAGTTGAAATTATCATGATATTTACCACGCCAAAAAAATGTAGGCTTTTGGCTATGTTCCAAACCAGAGACATCTATGTTTCTAGCTTTCAAACGATTTATATCGCTATCTTTGAAGTCACATCCCACAATACCAGCCATCTTGACTGGCGCAAAGTACGATGCTGCTAAGGCTGCATAACTTGCAGACCCACCCAAGATATAATCCTCCTTTGCGATTGGAGTTTCTATACAATCGTACGCTACTGAACCGAATACCAAAAGCTCCGCCATATTATTTCCTTATTTGCGAGATAATTTCATCGGCAAATTCTGAGCACTTAACTTCGCGTGAACCTTCAATCAAACGTGCTAAGTCGTAGGTAACGACTTTTGATTTTATAGCACCTTCTAGTCCTTCTATAATCAAGTCAGCTGCTTCATTCCAACCCATATATCTGAACATCATTTCGCCCGACAATATTACAGAACCTGGATTTACTTTATCGAGATTTGCATACTTGGGTGCTGTTCCATGTGTCGCTTCGAAAATGGCATGTCCCGTTGTATAATTGATATTTCCACCTGGAGCAATACCGATGCCTCCGACTTGTGCCGCAAGTGCATCTGAAATATAGTCGCCATTGAGATTTAACGTTGCAACGATATCATATTCTGCTGGACGTGTCAAAATTTGTTGCAAGAATGCATCTGCAATTACATCTTTTACAACAATACCATTGGGCAACTTACACCATGGACCTCCATCAATCTCCACTGCACCAAATTCTTCCTTAGCAACTTTGTAACCCCAATCTCTAAAAGCACCTTCGGTAAATTTCATAATATTACCCTTATGAACTAGTGTAACAGATTTGCGTCCTTGTGCGATTGCATACTTGATTGCAGAACGCACCAAACGTGCTGTACCTTCTTCCGATACTGGTTTTATTCCAATACCACAAGAATCTGGGAAACGAACTTTTGAAAATTTTGCAGGAAATTCGCTTTTCAAATATGCTTTTAATTTCTCAACGTCTTCTGAACCTTTTTCAAACTCAATACCAGCATAAATGTCTTCTGTATTTTCACGGAAAATCACCATATCGACTAAATCTGGACGCTTTACTGGACTATCTACACCGCTAAAATAACGCACTGGTCGCTGACAAACATACAAGTCTAACTGTTGACGCAATGCAACATTCAACGAGCGAATACCGCCCCCAATTGGAGTTGTCAACGGTCCTTTGATTCCAACTAGATATTCACTAAAAGCATCTAGCGTTTCTTGTGGCAACCAACTACCTGTCTTATTAAAAGCCTTCTCGCCAGCTAACACTTCTAACCAAGAAATCTTACGCGAACAACCATACGCTTTTTCAACTGCGGCATCAAACACACGTACCGATGCACGCCAAATGTCTGGACCGAT
>JAGAOA010000275.1 GCA_017623955.1 Opitutales bacterium | reverse complement strand
TAATCTTGTTTATGGTCATACAGGAGCTCTTCTTCCTGAAGTGAAATTCTACAACGGAAATCTCGAAGATAAAAAACTTGTTGGCGAAATTCTCGACAACGAAAAAATCGATATTGTTATGCACTTCGCTGCGTACATCAATGTAGGAGAATCCGTTACAGATCCTCTTAAATACTATCAAAACAACGTATCAGGTGTTGTGAATTTGTTAGAAACTATGATAGAACACAATGTAAAGAAATTCGTGTTCTCATCGACATGTGCAACATTTGGTATTCCAGAAAAATTACCATTAGTTGAAGATATGCCACAAAGTCCAATTAATCCGTATGGGCAAACAAAACTTGATGTTGAAAATATGCTCAAGAATTGTGCAAAAGCTTACGGATTAAATTCGGTAGCATTCCGCTATTTTAACGCATCTGGAGCTGCAGAAGATGGTTCTATCGGCGAAGATCACACACCAGAATCACACTTAATTCCATTGGCAATATATGCGGCTATGGGAAAACGCCCTGCTCTAAAAATCTTTGGCAACGATTACAATACTCCCGATGGTACATGCTTGCGTGACTATGTACATGTTGATGATTTAAGTAGAGCTCATATCGCAGCCTTCGATAAACTTGATGGCGATGGAAAATTCTTACATTATAATCTCGGAACAGGAACACCAAATTCTGTTTTGGAAATTATTAAAGGAGTAGAAAAAGTTAGTGGATTAAAAGTTCCTCATGAATTTGCTCCACGCAGAGCTGGCGATCCTGATGCACTCTATGCAAACTCAGAAAAGGCAAAAACAGAATTAAATTGGAAAATAAAATACACTAACGTTGAAGACATAATTGCAACTGCATGGAAGTGGCACTCAACACATCCAGATGGTTTTGGAGATAGAAAGTAATAAGTTATGCAACAACTAAAACAAAAGTTTGAACAAGCTGGACAAGGACATGTGTTCAAGTTCTTTGATGAACTTGATGACTCTCAAAAAAAAGCCCTTATAGAACAATTAGAAATGGTCGATTTACAAGAACTCGACTATCTAAACAAAACATTGGTCTTTGCTGAAAACACAGAAGCTGGTATAGATTTTGAAAAGCTTTTGCCTGCTCCGTATGCGTCATTACCTAAAGATAAAAATACAGATACTAAGTGGCTTGAAGCAAAACAAGTTGGTGAAGAAGCCATAAAAGCTGGTAAACTTGCAGCATTCGTTGTAGCTGGAGGACAAGGAACTCGTTTGGGATTCAACGCTCCTAAAGGATTGTATAAAGTTACCCCCGTTAAAGAAAAAAGTCTTTTCCAAGTCTTTGCCGAAAAGATTTTGTCTGCATCAAAAAAATATGGAGTGTCTATACCATGGATTGTAATGACAAGTCATATCAACAACAATGCAACTGTTGAATTTTTTGAAGCTAACAATTATTTTGGTCTAAATAAAAATGATGTTATATTCTTTAAGCAGGGATTGATGCCTGCGGTAGATTTAAATGGCAAAATCATTCTTGAAGATAAAGGTAAAATTGCAATGACACCTGATGGACACGGAGGTTGCTTGCGTGGAATGGTTCGTAGTGGTGCCATTGCTGAACTCAAAAAACGCGGTATAGAATGTGTAAGCTATTTCCAAGTAGATAATCCTTTAGTTGATATTATTGACCCATACTTTGTGGGGTTCCATTTATTAGGGAAATCGGATATGTCGTCAAAAATGATTGCTAAGGCTTATCCGCTAGAAAAAGTAGGACACTTCTGTATGCTTGAAAATAAACTTACAGTTGTAGAATACTCTGACTTACCTAATGAATATCAGGAACAAGTTGATGAAAACGGAAAACTAAAGTTTATTGCAGGTAGTGTTGCAATACATATTGTTGATGTAAACTTTATTGAAAAACTAGGTTCATCACAAAAAGCAGAAGATCGCTTGCCTTTCCACCGTGCAAACAAGAAAATTCCATACATCGACGAAAACGGAACTCCCGTTAAACCAGAGAAACCAAATGGTGTAAAATTTGAAATGTTTGTATTTGACGCATTGCCAATGGCTGAAAATCCTGTAATTATAGAAGGATTTAGAGGCGATGAATTTTCTCCAGTGAAAAATGCTGAAGGTTTAGATTCGCCATTAACTTGTAAAAATCATCAAAAAGCACAGTGGCGTAGATGGTTTGCTAATAGCGGTGTAGAAATCGAAGCAAACGAAGATGGTGTCCCCAATATAGATATTGAAGTTTCGCCTTTGTTTGCAACCAATCAAACCGACTTCACAAAGGCTTGGAATGGGCTTGAAGTAAAACCATCAATAACCGATAAGCTCTATTTGCAATAAAAACAAATTCATAATTATTTTATTAGACGCTCCTTTTGCTGAGCGTCTTTTTTTTTGCTTATTATTAGAATGCAAAAATAATGGTATAAATCAAAAACAAAAGCTTATTCAAAAGTATCAAATGTTAATTTGTAATACGTAATAATATTTTATATAATGCGGATATGAACTCAAAAATCATATCCCAAAATATATCAAGACGACTTCCACGAAGCGTTTTTAATCCAATAAAAAATTTGCGTCCTGAAAGTGTAATTAGAGCTTTAGACGCTTTTAACGAAGGCAGACTTGCAACTGCCGTCAGAATGTTTGATGCAATTGTGCATCGCGATGACACAATATGTTGCCTTAATCTAAAACGTAAAAAATCTGTATCGCGTTTAGATATTGAAATCGTACCGCTCGAAAATTCTAAAAAAGCTAAGGCTCATCAAAAAGCCCTTGTAAAATTTTATGAAAATCTAGAAGTAAATTCAATTTGCGAAAAAAATAAAACAGGCGGTATTAGGATGCTTATATCGCAAATGATGGATTCGGTAGCTATGAAATACGCAATCCATAAAATTAAATTTGTTAACGATTTAGATAATATCAAAGGCATTTTTACTCAATATCCACTATGGCTATTTGAAAATACTTCAGGAAAACTGAAAATCCTTGAAAAAGAAAATCAGCTTACAGAAGGAACTCCATTAGATAACAACAAATGGTTAATTACTTGTGGCGATGGCTTAATGGAAGCGTCTTCAATAGCCTACGTTTACAAACATCTACCATTGCGTGATTGGTTAATTTATTGTGAACGCAATGGTATGCCTGGTATTAAAGCAAAAACAAATGCATATCCAAATACCCCTCAATGGGAAAGTGCAAAAGATGCAGTTAGTCAATTTGGTGCAGAATTTTATGCAGTTTTATCTGAAGGAACAGATATAGAAGCAATAGATGTTTCAAGCAAAAATCAACTGCCCTATCAGCAAATAATCGAAAGAATGGATAGAATGCTTTGCGCATTATGGCGTGGTGCAGATTTGGGAACTATAAGTGGTAATAATAAAATTGGTGCTTCTATGCAATGGTACGAAAGTACGTTAATAGAAGAAGATGATGCTCTAAATATCAGTGAAACGCTCAATAAAAATATAGATACAAAAATAATTAAAATACTATTTGATGATGATATTCCATTGGCAAAATTCCGTCTAAAACTCCCTGATTATGAAGAAAAATTGTATGAACTAGATGTTATAGAACGTCTTTGTAAATTAGGACTAAAGCCAAATGAATTAGAATTGGCAAAAAAATTTGCCTTCCCTATTAAAACAGAATGTTTAAACGATGAACAACAATAATAATCTACTACAAGTATTATCGCCTTTCGGAGAATGGAAACACTCTAAAGGAAATCAAGTAGTTGATGAGATTGCTGCGAAAAAAATGATACACAATTCTCAAAAGCTATTTGCTAAAAAAATTCCAATCTACATAGGTCACCCTGATGAAAATAATGCACATTGTACTGATATGAAAGTCGGAGAAATTGAAAGAATTTTTAAAACATCTAAAGGAATTTTAGTTTCTGCTAAATATAACGACGATAGTTACTCAAAAATAAAAACAGGTAAAATTAAAGCATTATCGCCTAGATGGGAAATGGAACATATAAGCGATGATAAATACCGACCAATCAGACTTATATCCGTAGGCTTAACAAACAATCCAAATATTTTAACTAGCGGAAAAATAATTGATGTATTTGATATCTCAGAACAACAAAACAAAAGTCTTGTAGAAATAAATAGAATAAAAAATTGTTGTTCAAGACTGATTAACAAAGCTAAACAATCAAATGAAAAAATAGAAAAACTAAATACTAACATTTATAAAAATAACGTAATACAACGTATTAACAAAATTAATAACGATGATTGCTTCAATAATAAAACATCGCTCAAAGATGTATCTAAAGAAGCTAGAAAAATTTCACTATCAAGTGGCGAAGCATATACAAAAGTATTTGCACGTTTAAAAAACAAAATAAAAAACAAATAACAAAAGGTCAATAAATAATGAATTATTATAAAATAATAAAAAATATTATAAAAAGAAAAACAATCATATTCCCTAATATTGCGGAAGGGACTCATGCTGGAAGTATATCTCTAAACGCAGCCGAAGATATAAATAACTCTCATTTACTTGTATCGTTTGATGACTCTGGAGAGTCCATCGTTGTATGTTCTGGGTCATCTTTGCCTATCGGTGTCGCATTAGATGAATGCGACATCAATGAACGAGTAACTGTTGCTTTAGCTGGATCTGCCGAAAGTACTTTTATGTGTAGATGCGCAACTGACATCAATGCCGGTGATGAATTATATACAACTTTAGGAGGAAAGGTAACTAATATTCCATCAGTAACATCATATAAAGTAGGTGTTGCATTAAATTCATCATCTATTGATGGAGTTGTTGAAGTCGACACACAGGAATTTGCATCAAAAGCAACTCAAGCAAGTAATGCTGGCATTCATATATGGACTACATCAGATAAAAACGAAACTATCGAAGTAGAAAATATATCAGAAGGAGACATCGTAATTGCAACGTTTAAGGCAATAGGAGGTTCTGAAAAAGTGGTGTCGGCATCTGCTGGAAATGGCGAAATTAAATTTACACTTGATGTGGCAGGAACACCTAATCAAACAAAAATATCGTGGATAACAATTAATAATAACTAATTATGAATGAACATAAAATTATTACAGCTAACGAAAATAGATTTACAGCAGGAAATTATAGCGAAGCTTTAACAGCTTTTACGGTAGGTTGGAAATCGCAAGATAATATTGAAGAAATGCTTGAATTTATAGCACCATCAATTCCAGTAGGAAGACGCTTTGAATTCAAAAGTAGTGACAATGCCCAAGCTTTTTACTCTGATAGCGATGACATTAGAAGCATAGGTGCTGAATTTAAACGTGTGCGTTATGATGGTTCATCGATAAATGAAAAAACACTTAATAAGGGTCTTACAATTAGAATAGATCATGATGAAGTTGCTGATGATGACTGGCAAGAACGCTATGTACAAATGCTTTTACAACGACTTCTAAGAAATGAACTTCGCCGTGCAATCAATGCTTTAGATACAATTTCAAAGCAATATGCAGAAGTATCATGGCAAAATAACGAAAATCCAGATGCAGATATTCGAGATATGTTATTAGATGCAAGTAATGAAAGTGGAGTACGTCCAAATCGTTTGCTAATAGACGAAACAGCATGGGATATGCGTATGTCGTGCTTAGAAAAGCAAAATTCGGCAGTTGCTTTTAAAGGTAGTACATTGGCTCAAGAAGAATTGGCAAATAAATTTTTGCTAGATAGTTGTAAGGTGATGTCGGCT